>CAUPYO010000181.1:0-5264 GCA_963515565.1 uncultured Microbacterium sp. | reverse complement strand
ACCAGACGCAGGGCGGTGAGAGTGCGCAGCCATGCGGCGACGGAGTCTGCATCGAGCTCGATGATGAGCACCTCTTCGGCGTCGACGCGGTCGAGATCAGTGGGGTGAAGAGGTGCGCCACCGCGGTGAAGCGAGCTCAGCATGACCTCGGCATCCGTTCGCCGTCGAGTCAACAGGTCCGCCTCTGTCAGTCGTCGAAACTCCCTGGAAGCCTCCGCATCGTCCGCGTAGGCATCGGGGACGAGCCGAGCGATCGCGGGATCGTCGATATCTGTGTTCGCCTCCGCGAGCAGCTCCGTGAACTGATCGACGAGATCCGTCAGATGCGCCGCCTCCAGCGCGGACAGCTCCATCCGCACCGCTGTCATGCGTCGCCCTTGCGCACGGTCGCCCAGAGGCCATAGTCGTGCATCGCCTGCACGTGCAGTTCCATCTGCTCGCGCGCTCCCTCTGACACCACGGCGTGCCCCTCGTGGTGCACGAGCAGCATGAGGTGCTCTGCGCGCTCGCGCGAATATCCGAAGTACGTACGGAACACGTGAACCACGTAGCTCATCAGGTTGACGGGGTCATTCCACACCACCGCTTGCCACGGCGGGGAGGCGTCGGCACGCTCCGAGAGACGCGTGTCTTCGAGCGGAATCGTCATGCCCACCCCAGCTCGTGCAGGCGTTCGTCGTCGATGCCGTAGAAGTGCGCGATCTCGTGGACCAGCGTCGTGTGCACCTCATCGCGCACATCGTCGAGGGTGTTGCAGGTGTGCAGATGCGGCTCGCGGTAGAGGATGATCCGGTCGGGCAGCTCTCCCGAACCGTAGCGATCTCGTTCCGTCAACGCGAGTCCGTCGTAGAGGCCGAGCAGATCGAGCGAACCGTCTTCGGGGCGGTCTTCCACGACGAAGATCACGTTGTCGAGCCCCTGGGTCATCTCTACGGGGAGCAGGTCGATCTCGTGGGCGACGAGATCGTAAAAGCCATCGGCATCCAACTCGATCACGCAGGCCTCCCGGCAGGGGAGTAAGTGGGGTGGCTAACGGGGCTTGAACCCGCGACCCCCGCGACCACAACGCGGTGCTCTACCAACTGAGCTATAGCCACCATGTTCCTGTTTCCAGGCAACCAGTCGATTGTATTACACACCTGGAGCGAACGACGACACGGCCGACGCTGCGGCCTCCCGCGCCTGATCGCTGGTGGGACCCGGCGCCGGAACGAAGACCGCTTCGCGGTAATAGGCCAACTCGCGGATCGACTCCTGGATGTCGGCGAGAGCGCGGTGTCCGCCGTCCTTCGTCGGCGCGTTGAAGTAGGCACGCGGGTACCACCGTCGCGACAGTTCCTTAATGCTGGAAACGTCGACGCTGCGGTAGTGCAGCCAGCGATCGACCCGCGGCATGTACTTCGCCAGGAACATGCGGTCGGTACCGATCGTGTTCCCCGCCAGCGGGGCTTTCCCCTCCGGAGCGAAACGCTGGATGTACTCGAGGGCCTCGAACTCGGCCTCCGCCAGGCTCACCCCGTCGGCGATCTCGTCGAGCAGGCCGGAGGACTCATGCATCTTGGTCACGAAGTCGTTCATGCTGGCGAGCGCCGAAGCATCCGGTTTGATGACGATCTGAAAACCCGGATCGAGCACAGTGAGCTCGAAGTCGGTGACGATGATCGCGATCTCCACGAGCTCGTCCACCTCGAGATCGAGGCCCGTCATCTCGCAGTCGATCCAGACGAGGCGGTCGTTCTCCGCGGCATTCACCATGCGTTCATCCTAACGAGAGCCCCCGACCTCGGCGCGGTCGCCGATGCAGTGAGACCACCCGACGTCGCGAGCGCAGTCACAGTACGCTGGGTGTCGCGCCTCCGTAGCTCAGTGGAAGAGCGACGGCCTTCTAATCCGTTGGTCGCAGGTTCGAATCCTGCCGGGGGCACTCCGATCTCGTCCGCGCATCCCCTCGCGCGATCGCGTCGTGCGGCGTAGCGTCGTCGACGACGAGAGGAATCAACGATGACCACCACATCGTCCACGATCTGGGTTGCATACGGCGCGGAAGGCAATGTCGTCGGCACCGTGCGAAAAGCCGAGGATGGCTATACGTCGACCGTCGCGGGCGCCGACGCGAGCATCGGCACCTATCCCACGATGGATATCGCCAAGAACGCCCTGCACGCGCATCTTGCTCCCGGATCGGACTGGCCGCAGTTCCGCGAGCACTGAGAGCAGCCGGGGCAGCTGGCTACGCCGAGGCGTCGGCGAGCGACGACACCGGTGGTGAAGATGAGTGGCGCGCGGAGCGATCGAGCAGCGGCAGCGCGAGGTGCACGAGCGGCCCGATCCCTGCGGCGAAGATCACCGTGCCGAGGCCCACGCTGCCGCCGAGAAGCCAGCCCGCCGACAGCACAGAGGCCTCGACGCCGAGCCGACATGCCCAGATCGGCCAGCCGAACCGCGCGTTCATGCCCGTCATCAGCCCGTCTCGCGGGCCAGCCCCGAGATGGGCACCGATGTAGATTCCGGATGCTACTGCCACCAACACCATGCCCGTGATGAAGACCGCGACCTGAAGGCCGAACCCGGAAACAGCGGGGACGACACCGATGGTGACCTGCATACTCGTTCCCACGAGCAGGATGTTGGCGATGGTGCCGATGCCGGGGCGCTGGCGAAGCGGAATCCAGAGCAGGAGGACGAGCAGCCCGACGACGTTCGTGACCCACCCGACTCCGAGGCCGGTCTGAACGGACACTCCCTGCGCGAACACCGTCCAGGGATCCACGCCGATGTCGGCGCGGACCATGATGCCGCAACCGGCACCGTACAGAACCAGCCCGGTCAAAAGGCGGATGACGCGAATACCCATGCAGACATCTCACCGCAGAATTGGCTATGGCCATCCAGACCAATCTCGATAAGGTGGCTGGCGTGGACTCACGCATCACGGCCCGTACCCTCGTCGGCGCACTCGGCGGTTGGCGCACGCGGGAGCCCGCCTACGAGGCACTGGCCGACGGCATCCGCATACTCTGCCTCGACAACCGGATCGCTGCCCACACCGCGCTTCCCGCCGAACGCGAACTCGCCGCGGCGCTGCAGGTGAGTCGCACGACGGTCGGGGCGGCCTATCAGAGCCTGCGTGACAGTGGTCACATCGTCAGCCTGCGTGGCTCCGGCAGCGTCACGCGTGCGCGACCCCGTCGCGATCTCGGACGCGTCGCGGCTCACGAGGGCGCGATCGATCTGCAGCAGGCCAGCCCCGCCGCCTGGCCAGGCCTCGCGGGCGTCATCACCGAGGCCGCGGCCGATGCGGCGAGCATTGTCGCCCGTGCCGGCTATGACGTGCGGGGGACACCCGCGCTGCGCGAGGTGATCGCCGAGCGCTATCGGAGCTTCGGCATCCCCACCACCGCGGAGCAAATCGTCGTGACGACAGGTGCGCAATCCGCCATCCATCTTCTGGCGACGATTCTCGTCGACCGGGGAGATCGTGCCGTCGTCGAAACGCCGACCTACCCGCACGCAGCGGAAGCCTTGCGCGCGGCCGGGGCACGACTTGTCGCGGTCCCGGTCACCACGCATGCGGGGTGGGACCTCGACCGCGCGACGCAAGCCTTCGCCCGCGCCCGACCCGGGATCGCGTATGTGATGCCGCGGTTCCAGAATCCGACCGGTCGATCGATGAGCGGCGCGGATGAGGCCGTCATCGCGCGCGCCGCCCGCGATGCGGGCACGGCCCTCGTCATTGACGAGACAACGGCGGATCTCGCCATCGACGCCGTCTCCAGCCCTCCTGCATTCGCACATGATGACGTCATTCGGGTCGGTTCGCTGGGTAAAACGGTCTGGGGTGGACTGCGCGTCGGGTGGATCCGTGCCGATCAGGACCTCATCCAGCGGATCGTCGCCGCCCGTCCGCCGCGGGAGTTGGGCACGCCGGAGTTCGAACAAGCTGTCGCGACGCGTCTGGTGCCACTGCTGCCCGAGATTCTTCTCCAGCGCGCCGATCTGCTGCGCGCGGGAAGGGACACCGTGCAGGATGCCATCGGCGCGGCGCTTCCCGGATGGCGGGTGCCGGACGTCGAGGGCGGCGTCGCCCTGTGGGTCGAACTGGACGCCCCGTTGAGCACGGGGCTCGTCCTCGCCGCCCGCGCTCAGGGCGTGTACCTCTCGTCCGGGTCGCGTTTCGGCGTGGACGGTCCACACGACCGACACCTCCGCATCCCGTTCACCGCTCCTCCCGAGGAGTTGCTTCGCGCCGTCGCCGTGTTGGCAGCGACGTGGCCCGCAGTCCGAGCAGCGGCTCCGGTGCACGGTGGTGACCTGCTCGACGCCGTCGTCTGAGGTTTCAACGCAGATAGGCGAGGCAGTCCACCGCCTCACGGACGGTCCAGAAACTGCCGAGCGGGCGCAGCTGAGCCCGCGCGAGATCAAAGCGCTCAGCGTGGTAGCGGAGCCCTTCGCTGCAGTGTTCCCAGCGCACGTGGCCGATGACACGCCCGCGGCGATCGATCACGCGCCATCGCTGCCGCGAGATGGGACGCAAGACAAAGCCCCGCATGACGGGAGCGACGGGAGCGACGGGAGCCGTCATGCTCATCATCACCACCTCCTCACTATTCGATGAAATGGAACATAGCTTCGACTCCCGACATGCGTCGCGTCCGCGACGATGGGCACTGAACGCCGCGCTTCCTCCCCAGGGCGCAGTGAGCCGACATTGTCCACCGAGGCGGAACGCGATGACCCGGCCAACGCGCCGAAGCGTCAGGCTCGGGGTGCTGCGGCGCTCGTGGGGCACTCGGGCGCCGCAGCGGGCCCGGACCGTCCGGGCGAGATCACAGAGGAGACGATCATGAGCGATCGCATTACCGTCATCGGCAACGTGGCCTCCGCACCCGAGCGGCGGGAGCTTCCCGGCGGCATCCCCGCCATCAGCTTCCGGCTGGCCAGCAGCGAACGCCGTCTGGAGAACGGACAGTGGATCGATTCACACACGAACTGGTACTGGGTCTCTGCCTACCGAAAGCTCGCCGAACACGCGCTCGACTCGATCGAGAAGGGGCAACGGATCGTGGTGACCGGACGCTTCCGGGTGAAGCAGTGGGAGTCCGGAGGAAAAAGCGGATCTTCGGCTGAGATCGACGCCGAAGGCCTCGGGCATGACCTCAGGTTCGGCACCTCGACCTTCCACAAGGCCGGATCGTCGCATGGCCAGGCCCGCGCACCCGCGGCGACGGATTCGAGCGGGTGGACGACTCCGGGCATCAGCGATG
>CAUPYO010000180.1:0-5267 GCA_963515565.1 uncultured Microbacterium sp. | reverse complement strand
CGGCAGCGCGATGTCGTCGTGGCCGACCCAGGCATGCCAGTCGCTGCGGCACAGGCCGGGCGCGTGCACCTCGACGACCACCCCGCCGTCAGGCGCGACCGGGTCGGCGACCTCGCGCACCTCCAACGGCTCGCCGATGGCATCCATCATCACTGCCCGCATCGCGACCCTTTCCTCCCCTTCACGCTAGCCGGTGGCCGGCGTAGAGTTGGCCCTCACATACGCCGGATGCGCGAGCGCGAGAGGATGCCTGCCGATGCACGATCACCCCTCCGATTCCGCGCCCGGAGGCAACGCCTCCATCCGGGCGGTCACGAGGTTCTTCGGACGTCTCGCCGACATCTTCGGATCGCTCGCGCGATCGTTCTCCGGCCGCTACTGACCGACAGGCGCGGCCAGAGGCAGTGCGGCCTCGGGGGTGGTTGGGTGCGTCGCGGCATCCGCGTACGCCCGCGCCTGCCGAACGAACAGCATGAGCCAGGCGAACAAGAGGCCGGCGATGATGAACTCCGACCCGGTGAGGTTGTAGTAGTCGATCGGCACCCACAGTGCGACGGCGACGACGATGCCGGCCACGACGAGCACCGAGAAGACCGCGATGTCGCGGCCGATCCCGGGAACGAGCGTCAGCAGGCATCCGACGAGCATGCCGAAGACGACGACCATTCCGGATGCCGCGCCCACGTGCACCGGGAAGGCGACGGCGTCCGGTACGAACCCGGCCACCATCAGGCACAGACCGATCACGGCGAGCAGCCAGGCGAACAGTCGAGCACGCCGCTGAGCGGTGTCGACGTGCGCGCGCAGGCCAACCTCGAGGTCATGGGCGACGAAGTTCGCCAGGGCGGTGATGACCGCCCCGGTCGTGATGAGGGAGAGGTTGAACTGGTAGCCGGCGTAGCCCGACTCGTTGCCCAGTTCGGAGAAGTGGAACCGCCACCAATCGCCCTGTGAGGCGCTGACCATGCTCGCCAAGGTGCCGATGAACAGGACGAGGGTGGCCAGGGAGGCGACGCCGGTCGAGGTGACCCGCGCGCCCGAGGCCGACGCCACGTACGTCATCGCGCCGACCGCGGCGGCCACCAGACCCGCACCGCCGAACGGATCGATCGTGAGGCCGCGAAAGCCCAGTTGGAACAGCTCCGCGACGGCCACGACGACAAGCGCCGACAGCATCATCATCGCCGCCGATAGCGCGATGAGGTCGGTCACGCGTTTGGCGCGCGGCAGACTGTCACGCCACGCGAGGTATCCGCGGCGCCGTTCGAGGGCGAACGAGACGGCGAAGGCCGGACCGGCGCCGATCGCCGCCAGCAGCGCCGCCAGGCTCCCGACCGATTCGCTCCCGCCGAGCGGCATCCGCTCCCCACCCATGATGAGAACGGTCGCGGCGGCGGCGACCACCGCAGCGCCCAGCGCCCAACGGGTCGCGCGCGCCTCGACGGTCGGGGAGAAGCGGGGCGTCTCGGATGCCGCGTGGTGCACCCACCGCGCGGGGGACGGGCGCCATCTGCTCACGCCTCGAGCTTACTTTCGGCCGGGCCGCGTGCTCCGCGCGCGAGCCGGGAATGGGCGCGTGCCGGGAATGGGCCCCGCCCGACCGAACGGCAAGGTTGTCGGAGCAACACGCCGCACGCCGCCGCAACACGCCGGCGCGTGCCGCGGCATCCCTTGCAGTTCGGGTCGGCGGTCGAGCGCCCCAGGCGGGCCGTCGTCAGTTGCGGACGACGCGGTAGCGCATTGCCTGGATGCCGCGGGCCCACCGATGCGTCGATACCAGTTCGAGGTTCGTCGGCCCGACCCCGCGCGGGTAGAACGGCGTCCCCCCGCCGAGGAGGATCGGGTACACGACACTGCGGTACTCGTCGACGAGTCCGGCCCCGGCCAGGGTCGCCGCCAGAGTCGCGCCGCCGACCGCGACGTCGCCGATCGCGTCGTCGTTGCGCATTCGCTCGACCTCGTCGATCACGCTCTCACGCAGCAGCGTGGTGTTCCGTCCGGGCGCAGCGTCCAGGGTCGACGACACGACGATCTTGGGCAGCGCCTTCCACACCTCGGCGAACTCGCGCTCGAGCGGCTCGAACGTGGGCTCGACCTCGGGATCCTCCCAGTACCGCATCGTCTCGTACAGCCGTCGCCCCAGAAAGTGCGCGCTGAGTCCGCGGACTTCCTCAAGCGCCGCGCGGAAGATGTGCTCGTCGGGTGCGCCCCAGTCGAAGCGGCCGTCGGCGTCCGTGATGTAGCCGTCCAGGGAGTGCGACATCGAGAGGATGATCCGGCCCACTTCCGCTCCTTCGCGTCGGTGCTGTCGGCTCGACGGTACTCCTGCGCTGCGCTGGATGACACGGGGTCGCTCGGCGTCAGCGGGATGCCGAGGTCAGCACGCCCCCGTTCGACGCCCGGGGCACGAGCCGCTCGAGCTGGGTGACGTGGCGCGGCTCGAGCTCGGCGAGGTTCGACACCCCGAGCAGCTTCATCGTGCGCTCGATCTCGGTGCGGAGGATCTCGATCGTGCGGTCGACGCCCTGACGGCCGCCGGCCATGAGCCCGTACAGGTAGGCACGCCCGATGAGCGTGAACTTCGCGCCGAGGGCGAGCGCGGCGACGATGTCGGCGCCGTTCATGATGCCCGTGTCGACCATGACCGTGGCATCCTTGCCCACTTCGCGCACGACCTCCGGCAACAGGTGGAACGGAATGGGCGCGCGGTCGAGCTGACGACCGCCGTGGTTGGAGAGGATGATGCCGTCGACTCCGCGATCGATGAGGCGCTTGGAGTCTTCAACGTTCTGCACGCCCTTCACCACGATCTTGCCCGGCCACATCTCGCGGATGATGTCGAGGTCGTCGTAACTGATCGTCGGGTCCATCGCCGCGTTGAGCAGTTCGCCGACCGTACCGCCCGTGGTCGACAGCGATGCGAACTCGAGCTTCGGCGTCGTGAGGAAGTCGATCCACCACCACGGCCGCGGAATGGCGTTGATGATCGTGCCGACAGTCAGCTGCGGCGGGATCGAGAAGCCGTTGCGCTTGTCGCGCAGGCGCGCCCCGGCCACGGGGGTGTCGACCGTGAACTGCAGCGTGTCGAAGCCGGCCGCGGCGGCGCGCTTCACCAGTCCGTAGGAGATCTCGCGCTCGCGCATGACGTACAGCTGGAACCAGTTGCGCCCGTGCGGATTCGCGGCCTTCACCTCTTCGATCGAGGTGGTGCCGAGCGTGGAGAGAGTGAAAGGGATGCCGGCGGCACCGGCCGCTCCCGCCCCCGCGGTCTCACCCTCGGTCTGCATGAGCCGAGTGAAGCCGGTCGGGGCGATGCCGAAGGGCAGCGCGGAGGGGCCGCCGAGGATCTCGGTCGACATGTCGACCTTGGCCGCCGGTCGCAGGATGTCGGGGTGGAACTCGATGTCCTGGAAGGCCTGGCGGGCGCGAGCGAGCGACAGCTCGCCCTCCGCCGCACCGTCGGTGTAGTCGAACGCCGCCTTCGGGGTTCGGCGCTTGGCGATGGTGCGGAGGTCGGAGATGGTGAGCGCGGCATCCAGACGTCTCTTTCGGGCGTCGAGCTCGGGCTTTTTGAACTTCATCAGTTCGAGCAGCTCCGCCGGCTGGGGCAGCTGACGCTTCACGGGTGACATGACGGGCCTTTCAGAATGCAACGATGCACGGTCATGGAGAGGTCTGACCTCTAGCGCACGGTATTCGACGCGCCGTAGGCTGTCAAGCGGACAAAGAAGGCGGAGCGAGGCGCGATGACGGACAATCGAGCGACATCGCCGTGGCAACCGGTGAAAAAGGCGCGCGCACACGAGCTGGTGATCGAGGCCATCGAGGATCGCATCCTCTCCGGTGCCCTGCAGGTCGGCGATGCCCTACCGCCCGAGCGTGAGTTGGCGACGACCCTCGAAGTCAGCCGGGCTGGAGTACGCGAAGCGGTGCGGGTGCTGGAGGCGCAGGGCGTTCTGCGGTCGCAGCCCGGCGCGGGCGCGGCTGCGGGCACGTTCGTCGCCGCCCTCCCCCGCGATGCCCTCACGCGCTTTCTCCGTCTGCATGTCGCGCTGTCGAACTTCTCGATCCACGACGTCACCGATGCACGAATCGTGCTCGAACGCGCCAGCGCATATGCCACGGCTCGCCGGCTCGACGACACGTCACGAGCAACCATGATCGACGCCCTCGACCGCATGGATCTTCCGCATGCGACCCGCGACTCGTTCAACGAGGCCGACACGCAATTCCACCTGGCGATCGCCGAGGCCTCCGGCAGTGCACTGTCGGCGGCACTGACCGCCGCGATCCGCAGCGCGATGAAGGTGCCGATCCTTCGCGCCGCCGAACGCACCGAGGAGTGGCCGGAAGAGTCGCAGCGCCTGCGTCGCGAGCATCGGGCCGTCTTCGAGGCCATCGACGCCGGCGACGCCGCGCGCGCGGCAGATCTCGTCGAGGATCACATCCGCCGAGCGGCATCCGTCCTGTTCGGGCTGCACACGACTGGGGCCGGCTGACCCACGCCGAATCGGCGCTACGGGCGCGTCTCGCCCCGGTCCTCGCTAGCGTGTGGGGATGAGTGGCTCTCGCGACGTGACGACGACGGCGCGCTCTCGCATCATGGTCGGTGTGGCGTACGCGGTCGCGGTCGCCTCCGTGATCGCCGGCGCCGCGCTCGTGTCATCGATGGGCGGTGAGTTGCCGGTCTACGACCCGACCGCCGCGGAGCGATCGCGCTGGGCCTGGGGCAACGCGCTGACCGCAACGGGCGCAGCACTGACGGTCGGCTGCGCCGCACTCCTCGTCGCCGCCCGACGGCGTCTGGGGATCAGGCCGCGTGCGGCGGTCGTGGCCGCATTCGTGGCGACGTTCATTGTCGGGCTGCTCTACGTGCTCGCCTGGGGCGCCTTCATGGCGTGAGGTGCGGACGGGCGATCGAGACATGACGCCCGCGCGAGCAGTCGTGGATATCGACCGGAGCCCGTGCCGCACCTCCCGGTAACGTGGAGGGAATGCCTCACCCACCGCTCGTGACCCTGCGCGCCCGCACCGCGTCGGATGTCGATGCTCTGTACCGCCTCTCGGCCGACCTCGACACGTGGGAAGAGCGCAACCCGTCGCGTCCCGCACCTCTTACCCGTGCGGCGTTCGAGAAGCGGCTCGCCGACCCCACGGGCGGCCCTGGCACGCGCAGCATCGAGTTCGTGATCGACGTCGACGGCGCCGCGGTCGGCTCGGTGAGCCTGTTCGGCTTCGACGACCTCGCCCGGCACGCCGAGATCGGC
>CAUPYO010000179.1:0-5279 GCA_963515565.1 uncultured Microbacterium sp. | reverse complement strand
ATCCGGCGGGCGCTGCGCGCCTCACGCTGATTCGCGCGTGAGGGTGACCCACTCTTCGTCGCGGACATAGCCGAGCGTGGCGTTGGCCCGCAGGATCGCAGCGTTATCCGCCGATCCTCCGGTGCGGTACCGGGTGACCCCTTCCGAGCTGAGCGCAAGGATCGAGGCGGCTTTGACCGCGGATGCAACGCCCCGCCGGCGCCAGTCGGGGTGAACGACCGTGAAGTCGGTTTCCGCTGTCGCCCCGTGCACGTCGACGAACGTCATCGCCACGAGTTCTCCGTTCGCAAGGAAGGCGCCGAATGCACGCCTCGAATCGGACGGGGCCGCGCTGCGTGGCGTGAGGGGATCGTGTCGTGTCGCCACGCCGCCGGGGTAGTCGCCGCGCGTCGCGGCATCGAGCGTGAGGATGGCATCGACGTCATCGGAGCGGAGCTCACGGATAGCTGGCCCTGCGCGAGTGACGAGTCGGGCAAGGCCCTCAGAATCGATGCAGTCCACGTCGAGCTGGGCTCCGAAGGACCGCGCGCTGACGTGCCAGCCGGCCCGCTCGAGCTCTTCCCGCTGCGGGTCATCCGCCGGTAACACGATCGCTTCCCCCACTGATTGATCGTCGCACAACGTGAGGGGATGCCTCGGCGCGGGCGACGATGCGCTCGGCGACAGGCACGTTCCCCATGCCGTAATTCCCGCGTGTCGAGAACGCCGCCCGCATCGTTCCCGTCTGTGGTTCCGGGTTCGCAGACGCCCGGACCGTAGATCATCTGGCCGCAGCACCCATCTCGCTGAAGTGATCTTCTCGGTGATTCTCGCAGTTGCCGGCATCCTCGGACTGGCGACGCTCGCTTTTGTGTCGCGCTTCTTCGTCGTGATGTCGGACTGGTGCTTCGGCGATCGGTGCAACCCGTCTCGTGCCGGTCGGCTGGCTGATCCCCCTCGTTGCGCCCCGTATTCTTCGTCGAAGCGGTGGTGTAGGCGATCATCCGCCTCGCCCGCCGCAAGATCGCCTGGTGGGTTCCACTCGCGGGGCGGGCCTGTCGACTGTGATCTGCCGATTTGAGACGCAACCCTGATCCAGGGCTCCGTTCGGCGCCTGATGGCTGAGTCTCCAGCTAAAGCGGGGCGGTTCGAGCTGACATGCAGAAGAAGCGGCGACGACGGCCGGTGTGCGTGTGGCCTTTCCCGGTGTCGACACCCGACGACTGCGCCCTGGACACCATGCAGGTGCCGTCATTAGTGAGTTCTTGAGACCGGGTCCATCCAAATGGAGCGCAAGGCCCCGTCGCTCTCAGCGGGAGATGCTGTCTCGGCAACCCACAGCTAGACAGGTCTCAGTTGCCGAAATGTTGATACGCAGATCGCGTGGACATTTCACCCGCGTGCTCAACGCCCCAATTCAGGCTTACAGCTACCCGAAGTCCCCCGGGGCCATGTCGGTGAAGCGCGAGAAGTGGCCCTGGAAGGCGACGGTGATCGTGTCGGTCGGGCCGTTACGGTGCTTGGCGACGATCAGGTCGGCCTCGCCGGCGCGGGGGCTGTCCTTCTCGTAGGCGGCCTCGCGGTGCAGCAGCACCACCATGTCGGCATCCTGCTCGATCGAGCCCGACTCACGCAGGTCGCTCAGAGCGGGCTTCTTGTCGGCGCGCTGCTCGGGACCACGGTTCAGCTGTGACAGCGCGATCACCGGCACCTGCAGCTCCTTCGCGAGCAGCTTCAGCGCGCGCGAGAACTCCGAGACCTCTTGCTGACGGCTCTCGACGCGCTTGCCCGACGTCATGAGCTGCAGGTAGTCGATGATGACCATCTTCAAGCCCACGCGCTGCTTGAGCTTGCGGCACTTTGCGCGAATCTCGACGAGCGTCATGTTCGGGCTGTCGTCGATGTACAGCGGCGCATCGTTGATGCGACCGCGGGTCGCCGCGATCGTCGTCCAATCACGGGAGTCGAGCGTGCCCTTGCGCATGCTCTGCAGCGGAATGGCACCCTCGGCGCTCATCAGGCGCATCGCGATCTCACTCCGACCCATTTCGAGCGAGAACACGATCGTCGGCTGCTGCGCCTTGATCGCCGCAGCACGCGCGAAGTCCAGCGCGAGCGTCGACTTACCCATAGCAGGTCGCGCCGCGATGATGATCATCTGCCCGGGGTGCAGACCGTTCGTCAACTGGTCGAGCCCGGCGAAGCCGGTGGGGATGCCGGTCATCTGACCGTCGCGACCGCGCGCGGCCTCGATCTCCTCCACTGCGGCATCCACCGCGATCTGCAGCGGCACGTAGTCTTCGGCCTGCTCCGCACCCGTGACCGAGTAGATCTCCGCCTGCGCGTTGTTGACGAGGTCGAGCGCGTCGCCCTGGCCGTTGTAGCCCATCTGCACGATGCGCGTGCCGGCCTCGACAAGGCGGCGCAGCAACGCACGCTCTCGCACGATCGACGCGTAATACGCCGCGTTGGCCGCCGTCGGCACGATCGACGTCAGCGAGTGCAGGTAGTCGGCGCCGCCCGAGCGCTGCAGGTCGCCGGTCTTGATCAGCTCGTCGGTCACGGCGACGACATCGGTCGGTTCGCCGTGGGAGTACAGCGAGAGGATCGCTTCGAAGATCAGCTCGTGCTTCGGCACGTAGAAGTCGGTGCCGCGGAGGGCCTCGATCACGTCGGCAACCGCATCGCTCGACAGCAGCATCCCACCCAGCGTGCTCTGCTCGGCGAGCATGTCGTGCGGAGGGGTTCTCTCGGGACCGCGCTTTTCGAGGGGTCCCCCGAAGCGGTCTTCGGAGATGTCCGCGATCGACATGCAGCTCCTCTTCACACGCTCGGTGACCGGCCCCCTCGCGAGGCCACACGCCACGTTAGGGACGGGCTCCGACAGCCGCAAACGGGCCTGTGGATAACTCTGTGGATGATCTGCGCGAAACGCCGGACACCCTGTGCACAGTGCCTGTGGAAACAGACCCCCTTTCCTCAAGACTTTGCGAAAAAAATGGCCTCTGACCAGGGAGTTATGCTTTCACACCCTGTGGAATGACAATGTGGTTGAAGTGCCGGTTGAAGGTTCGGTTCTCGGATGAAGGTTGGGGACAACCATGGGGATGAATGCGTCATTGTCAAGTCGAGATGATGTGTCGGCGCGTCGGAATTCGCGCGCATAGGTACTAGACAGGAAAGTTCTACGGGCGTATCTTCGGGGCTCCAGGCACACCATGACGGCTCCGGCCGACATTTCCGACACATCGTCGTGGGAGGTGAACCATGGCAACAATCGCAGTCCCCCCGCTGCGCCGCGGAAGTAGCACACGGCGATGGGCCCTCCTGGGCGCCGCCGGTGCCGGAGCCGCGCTGGCCTGGTTCACCCTCTCGCTCTTCGCCGCCCCCGCCGCCCATGCCGCTGACGACTCCGACAACCCCCTCGGCTCGCTGCTCGGCGGCGTCTCCAGCTCGCTGTCGACGGTGACCACTCCCGTCCTCGAGCCGGTCGCCGACATTCTGGCTCCGGTCGCGCAGGCCGTCGCGCCCGCGGTCGACGTGGTCGCCCCGCCGCTGGGCGAGGTCGTCACGTCGCTCTCGCCCGTTCTCGAACCCCTGGCCCCCGCCGGCGACATCGTCGCCCCCATCGGGGCCGCGCTCGGCGACACGGTCGGCCACCTCGCCCCTGTGCTCACGCCGGTCACCGGCGCTCTCCAGCCCGTGGTGGATGCCGCGGCCCCCGTCACCGGCGCCGTGAGCGCCCTTCCGGTGGTCGACCACCTCATCCCCCCAGTTACCGGGGTGGTCCCGCCACTCGGCGGTGCGGCATCCGCCCTCGACCCCTCGGCCGTCGTGCCGCAGGTCGTCAACGCGGCGGCCTCCGGCACCTGGCAGCAGATGACCGGTCAGGTCGCGGCGGCCTCGCGCGGCCTCTCCGCCGCCTTCGTCTCGGCCACCGCCCTCGCCGGCGCCGCCACGGGAATCACCTCGCCCGCCGGTGGGTCAGGCGGTCCTGCCGCGCCGTTCTCGGCTCTCACCCTCGAGTCGACGACGCTGATCTCGAGCGGTTCGGTCTTCAACTTCGGCGCCAGCGCCGTGCTCGCCTTCGGAGCGTTCGCCGCCTGCCGTGCCTGGCTGCTGCGACGCACACCGACCCACCAACACGCGCTTCCCGCGCCGTTCTTCGACACCGACGTCTCTCCCGACTGACGGGGGTTCGGCCGCGCCTTTTCTGCGGCACGATCCCGCGCGCTCTCGCGCGCACAACCCCCCAATTTCTCAGGAGAGATCATCATGAACACCACCATCAAGCGCGCCCTGTGGGGCACGCTTCTCGCCGGAGGCATCACCCTCCTCGGCGCAACCGTCGCTCAGGCGGCAGAAACCACGGGCGACGACGGTCTCCTGTCGGGCACCCAGGGCCTCATCTCGGTGCAGGCTCCCATCACCGTCGCAGGCACCGGACTGTCGGTGCTCGGCGACGCGACCAGCAGCAACGCGCAGACCGCTCAGCCCTCGATCAGCGTCGGTAACGACGGCGCTACGACCGACGGCACCGACGGCACCGCTTCCGGCACGCAGGCGCTCGTGGATGTCGTGCTGCCCATCACTCTCGGCGGCAATGCGGTCTCCGTTCTCGGCGACGCCGGAAGCACGGATGCCGGCACCACTGCCCCCGCGGCAGCCCCGGCAGCCCCGGCGACATCCGCCGCGGCGCCCTCCACGGGCGGCTCCGACAGCATCCTGGGCGGCACCCAGGGTGTCGTGGACGTCGCCGCGCCCGTGACCGTGAGCGGCAACGCCATCTCGGTGCTCGGCGACGCCGACAGCACGAAGGCGACCACCACTGCCGGAACCGGCAGCGGATCCGGCGCGGGCGGTGCGACCACGGGCGGCACCGACAGCGTCCTCGGGGGCACCCAGGTGATCGCACCGATCGCGGCGCCCGTCACCGCGGCCGGCAACGCCATCTCGGTGCTCGGCGACGCCGACAGCAGCAACGCCGCGACCACGAACCGCACCGGCACAGGTAGCGGGACCGGCACGGGTGGCGCAACCACGGGCGGCACCGGCGGCATCCTGGGTGGCACGCAGCTCGCGCTGCCGGTGACGGCACCGATCACGCTGGGCGGCAACGCCATCGCGGTCGTCGGTGACGCGACCACGAGCAACCCCACCACCGGCACCACGCCGACCACGCCGCCGACCCCGACCACCCCCACGACTCCGACCACCCCCGTCACGACCGTGGGTGGCGGCACCGGAGGGATCGTCGGCATGGCGGCCGCTGTGGGGCCCGTCCAGACGCTGGCCCAGAC
>CAUPYO010000178.1:0-5306 GCA_963515565.1 uncultured Microbacterium sp. | reverse complement strand
CGACTACGCCGTCTACATCGACGGTGTCCGGGTACCCGTCTCGGTGTCGGAGGGCCGTGTGACGGCGCGTCGCACCGTGGATGCCGAGTCGTACACGCGACCACACAGCGAATGGCGCGAACCGTATGGTCCTCTTGTGGTGGTCGTGGCCCGGGCGGCCGACGGAAGCGTCGCCGGCGACTTCGGGACGACCTCGACGAGCCCGCTCTGATCACCCGACTGCGCGTGTGTCGCGCACACCGCACGACCGCCAGATGAACCCGAGGAAGACCGTGACGGACCAGCCCTTCGACTACTTCGCCCAGGTGGAGCTGCCCACCCCCACGCTGTCGGTGACCGAGGTGCAGGCGCTCTTCCTCGCGCACTTCGGCGTCGAGGTCGAGGCGGTGTCGTTGGGAAGCCAGCAGGACCAGAACTTCCGCGTCTTCGCGCGCGGGTCGGACGAACCGCTCGGCGTGCTGAAGCTCAGCAACCCCGTGTTCAGCGAGGCCGAGATCGACATGCAGGATGCCGCAGCGAAAACGGTCGCCGACCGGCAGTCCTCGCTGCGCATCCCACGCGTTGTCGTCGGTGCAGACGGCCCCATGTCGGCCTGGTGGCCCTCATCGCAGGGCCGCATCCACGCGCGGGTGATCGAGAACATGTCGGGGCGCACGCTCATGGGCTCGAACTATCTGGCCCCCGACGTCGTGGCGCGGATGGGCGAGCTCGCCGGGCGCGTGAGTACGTCGCTCGCCGATTTCACCCACGCCGCCACCGACCGCATCCTGCAGTGGGACCTTCGCCATGCCGTGCGCGTGATCGACCTGCTGCTGCCGCTCGAGCCCGACTCCGACGTGCGTGCCCTCGTCGCCCGGGCAATGAGCGCTGCGCGCCGCGTGCTCGATCCGCTGGCCGCGCAGCTGCCGGTGCAGGCGGGCCACTTCGATGTGACCGACGACAACATCCTGCGGCCGGGCGCCGGTTCCCTGCCGGACGCGGTCATCGACTTCGGCGATGTGACGGCGTCGTGGGCGGTCGGGGAGATCGCCGTCACGGTCTCGTCGGTGCTTCACCACGACGGCGCGACCCCGGCCAGTGCCCTGCCCGCGATCCGCGCCTTCCACGCTCTGCGCCCGCTGTCGGGCGCAGAGATCGATGCACTGTGGGCGCTCGTCACGCTGCGCGGGTGTGTCCTCGTGCTCAGTGGTCGGCAGCAGGTGCGTCTCGACGAGGAGAACACGTACGCCGACGTCGCGCTCGACCGGGAGTTCCGCATTCTCGCCGTCGCCGCATCCGTTCCGCCCGAGGTGAGGGCCGCGGCCATCCGGCGCGACTTGGGCGTCGCGCCCCGGCCGGAGCCGGCGTGGGTCGGCGAGCCCGTGCTCGCACCTGGCCTCGTGACGGTCGAGCTGGATGCCGCGACCACCGCCCCGCTGAACGACGAGGGCGGCTGGATGGACGCGGAGGCGGTCGAACGAGCCGCACACGTCGCGCTCGACGCGGGCGCCGATCTGGTCTTCCTGCCCGCCTGGCGACCCATTCTCACCGGCGCTCCCGTGCGCACCCCGTCGGCTCCCGCCACGATGCCGACGGCGACGACGATCTGGCTGGCGCGGGCGACTGCGCTGGCCGTCGAGGTGAAGACGGCTGCTCCCGGCATCCTCACCGTCGGCTCCGACAACAATCCTGCGGTGGTGTTCACCGGCGCAGCGGTGGGCGGCGAGCCTGCCCATGGCGCCGCGCGGGAACTGCCCGCGCGCACCCGGATCACCGTGCGGCTCGCCTCGGCCGCTGTCGAAGACGTGACCGATCTGGTCAGCGCCGATCTCGCCGCGGGCTGGCGCGATGTCGTGGGCGATCCGCACGCGGCGCTCGGCCTGCCGGCTGCCCCCGCCGCGGACGACGACCCGCTCGGGCGTCGCGAACGCCTACTCGCGGACGTTCAGGAGCACTATTACGTGAACCCGCCCCAGATCGAGCGCGGATGGCGCGAGTACCTCATCGACGTCGACGGCCGCGTGTACCTCGACATGGTCAACAACGTCACCTCGGTCGGGCACGCCCACCCGCAGGTGGTCGCCGCTGCGACGCGTCAGATGCGGCTGCTCAACACGAACTCGCGGTTCCATTACCGGGCGATCGCCGACTACGCCGACCGCCTCACCGCGACTCTGCCGCCCGAGCTCGACACCGTCTTCTTCGTCAACTCCGGCTCGGAGGCCACCGACCTCGCCATCCGGCTGGCGATGGCCGCGACCGGCCGCAGCGACATCGTCGCGATGCGTGAGGCGTACCACGGGTGGACCTTCGCCAGCGATGCGGTGTCGACATCGATCGCCGACAATCCGAACGCGCTGGCGACCCGCCCGGAGTGGGTGCACACGATCGCGGCCGCCAACTCCTACCGCGGCGAGCATCGAGGCGCGGATGCCGCGCGCTACGCCCCCGAAGCGGTCGCCGTCATCGACGCTCTGGCCGCCGCCGGACACCCCGCCGCCGGCTTCATCTGCGAGCCCTTCTTCGGCAACGCCGGCGGCGTGGCTCTGCCCGAGGGATACCTGGAGGCGGTCTACGGCGCGGTCCGCGCCCACGGCGGTCTGGTGATCGCCGACGAGGTGCAGGTCGGCTACGGACGCCTCGGTGACTGGTTCTGGGGCTTCCAGCAGCAGGGCGTCGTTCCCGACATCGTCGCCGTCGCGAAATCCATCGGCGCCGGACAACCGATCGGCGCCGTGATCACGCGACGCGAGATCGCCGACCGCTATCGCACCCAGGGGTACTTCTTCTCCTCCACAGGCGGCTCGCCCGTGTCGTCGGCCATCGGCATGGCGGTGCTCGACGTCATCCAGAACGAGCGCCTGCAGGAGAACGCGCGCGTCGTGGGTGGCCACCTCGTCGCCCGGTTGAACGCGCTCGCCGAAGAGTTCCCGCTGATCGGCCGCGTTCACGGCGCGGGTCTGTACCTGGGCGTCGAGTTCGTGCGCGACCGCGACACGCTCGAGCCCGCGACGGCCGAAACAGCGGCGATCTGTACGCGTCTGCGCGAACTCGGCGTCATCATGCAGCCGACGGGCGACCATCAGAACGTGCTGAAGATCAAGCCGCCGCTGTGCGTGTCCCGGGAGTCGGCCGACTACTTCGCCGACGCTCTGGGGCGCGTGCTGCGCACCGGTTGGTGAATCTCACTCACACCCGATCGACAAGGAGTCGCCATGTGGCACATGCCCGCCGAGACCGCGCCCCACACCCGCACCTGGATGGCCTTTCCGAGGGAAGGGTTCACCCTCGGCGACACCAGCGCACTGCGCGAGGAGGGATACGCCGCCTGGACGGCGGTCGCCCATGCGATCGTCGAGTTCGAGCCGGTCACGATGGTCGTCGATCCGACCGAGATGGTCCGCGCTCGCCGCATGCTCGACTCGTCGATCGAGCTGCTCGAAGCTCCCGTAGATGAGTTCTGGATGCGCGATATGGGACCCACGTTCGTCGTCGACGATGAGCGCCCCGGGGTACTCGGCGCCGTCGACTGGATCTTCAACGGCTGGGGTGCGCCCGAGTGGGCCGAGTGGCAGAAGTCGGCGCAGGTCGCGCGCATCGTCGCAGAGGCGATCGGCGCCGAGGTGATCAGCTCGTTGCTGGTCGCGGAGGGCGGCGGGCTGCACGTCGACGGTGCCGGCACGGTGCTGCTCACCGACACGGTGCAGCTCGACCCGAGGCGGAACCCTCTCGCCGACCGTGCCCGCGTGGAGGCCGAGATGGCGCGCACTCTCGGCGCGAACCGGGCCGTGTGGCTGTCGCGGGGACTCACCCGTGACTACGACGAGCTCGGAACGGCGGGGCACGTCGATATCGTCGCCGCCTTCGCCGCCCCCGGACACATCCTCCTGCACGACCAACAGGACAGCGCGCACCCGGATGCCGCCGTCAGTGCGCTCATCAGGCACGAGCTCGAAGAGGCCTACCGTGCCGACGCCCAGGCCCTCGAGATCACGGCGCTGCCGGCGCCGGCCACGCTCACCGACGATGTCGGCTTCGTCGACTGGAGCTACGTCAACCACCTCGTCGTCAACGGGGGAGTGATCGCGTGCGGGTTCGGCGAGCAGAAGGCGGATGCCCGCGCGCGGGAGATCCTCGGCGAGGCGTACGGTCGACGCGTCGTCACCGTCGACGCCCGCCCGCTGTTCTCGCGCGGCGGTGGCATCCACTGCATCACCCAGCAGGAGCCGGTCACGCGATCGGAGTGATCAGTCCCCATCGGCGACCGGCTCCCGCCGGGAGTGCCCCTCGCGTGTTCAGTCGAGCAAGGTCTCCCCGATGTAACCGCCGGCGGCGCACCCCGGCGGAACGGCGAATACCGCCGAGCCGACGGGCGTGGTCCACTCGTTGAGCAGATCGAGCTGGTCGAGCCGGCGCTGGATCGGCACGAACTGGGCATCGACATCTGCCTGGAACGACACGAAGATGAGCCCAGATTCCGAGACGGCGCCGCCCGCCGGGCGTTCGTCGTAGTTGTACCCGCGCCGGAAGATGCGCTGCGTCGTCTCGTCCGGCCGGGCTCGTCGCAGGTGGGAGAACTCGGCGATGACCGGGAAGCCGATGGCCGTCTTCGCGGCGAAGTCGGGCTCGTCGTGCTCGGCGGAGCCGGTCAGCGGAGCGCCGTTGGCGAGCGTCCGCCCGACCGACTGCTCGCGACCCGGGCGGTCGAGCTTGTCCCACTTGTCGAGATCCATGTGCACCCGGCGCACCACCATGCCGGTGCCGCCGGCGAGCCACCCGGCATCCGACCAGACGACCTCATCGAAGTGCGTCGTGCCGGGTTGCGGGTTTGCGGTGCCGTCGACCTGGCCGAAGAGATTGCGCATCGTCGTTCCGGGGGCGACCGTGCCGTACGCCCGGCGGAACCCCTGCTGGGTCCAGCGCACGTCGGCGAAGCTGCGGGCGTCTTTCAGCAGCATCCGGGTGGCATGCGCGACCGACAACGGATCGTCGCCGGCGATCTGCAGCAGCAGATCGCCGTGACTGAACTCGTCGCGGAGGCGGTCGATACCGAACGGGGGCAACGGTCGCAGCCAGCGCGGCTCCGACCCGCCCGCGCGCGCGACGAGGCCGGGACCGAAGGCGAACGTGACCGTCAGCCGGGCCGGAGCGACCGCCAGCGCGGGTTCGGAGTCGGCGAGGGCCGGCCGGCCCTGCGTGAGCCGATCCGCGTCGTCGGTGAGCACCCGCAGGAGCCGCCGGAGCGCGTCGCGGTCGACGTCGGAGTGCAGGTCGAGCGCGACGAACGTGCCGTGGGCTTGGGCATCGGTGTCGATGCCGGCCTGGTG
>CAUPYO010000177.1:0-5308 GCA_963515565.1 uncultured Microbacterium sp. | reverse complement strand
CCCCCGAGCAAGCTCGCCGCCGCGCCGCTTCCGGCGTCGCGGCCGATGCCCGCCGCATCCGCGACGCCCGTGTCGCTGAGCGACAGCTCCGACCCGAACACCGTCTTCACCTGCAGCTGCTCGGCCGCCTCGGCGAAGCGGACGATGCCGTAGAAACCGTCGTGGTCGGTGATGGCGAGGGCGTGCAATCCCAACCGCTCGGCCTCCTCGGCCAGCTCGGCGGGCGAGGAGGCGCCGTCGAGGAACGAGAACGACGAATGCGCGTGCAGCTCGGCATACGGCACCGCATCGGCGGGACGTGCGATCGGGGGCGCCTCGTACTTTCCCCGCTTGCGCGAAAAGGCCGGGCCGTCGCCGCCGTCGGGCTCTTTGTCGCCGCCGATCGCCGGAGCGCCCAGCAGCCGCGCCATCTCCGACCACCGGACGGACGGATTGTTGAACCCCATCAGTCACCCCGTCCCATCAGTGACCCCGTCCCATCAGTCGTACCGCCCCATCAGTCGTACCGCCCCTCGATCTGCCAGACCCCCTCCTCGCAGACCAGCAACCACGCCCCCTCCGCGGCATCGACCACCTGGAAGCGATGCGCCCGACGCGCCCGCGCAGGGTCCCATTCGCGTTCGATCACCGGCCACGGACCCGCCCAGGTGCGGATGCCGCGACGTCGACCCCCGAGCTCGATCGCCGCGGGCACGGCGGTCGGTTCGCCGCGGGCGTCGACCGCGATCATGTCACCGTCGCCGTCGAGCACCGCCACCGGCAGTCCTTCGGCGAACACCGTCGTGGGCAGCGGATCGGGTAGTCGTCCCGGCCAGGGGCGGTCGGCTGCCCGCACCTCCCCCGCGGCATCCCCCCACGGAACGAGGAGTTGACGTTCCGCGAGCCATCGCCCTCCACCGATCTCGGGGGTCAGGACGCCCTGATGTCCGAGCATCGCCTGCACCCGCGACAGTGCACGGTGCACCCGCTCCTCCGGCCCCGAACCGAACAGACGGGCGGTGTGATGGGCCGCGGCATCCACCGCTTCAGGCTCGATGCGTACCCGCGCCACGGCGCTGCGCAGCAGCTTCTGCGCCGCTGTTGCCCCGATGCGTCCGCCCGCGCCGCCCCTCCCTCCCGCGGCGCCCTGCTCGGCCAGCTGCCACCGCACGCGATCGACGACCGCCGCCGCATCGAACGCGCCCGGATGCAGCCACACGCGCTCACTGCGCTCACCGCGGTCTCCGGTGAGCACGACGCGCAGCTCGGTGCACACCAGCCCCTGCTCGCCGAGCCGGGCGATGAAATCGGCTGCGGGCACCCGGAGGGCGAAGGCGATCTGGTCGGCGATCTCCACCGGCGGCTCGAACGCGACCTCGCGCTGCAGTTCGGGCGGGGGTGTGCGCGCCGTCACGGGTCGCGAATCGCGCCCCGACGCAAGCGCGTACAACCGATGCCCCCGCGCTCCGAACCGTTCGACGAGCCGGTCGGCTCCGAGCTCGACGACGTCTGCCAGCGTCTGCACGCCGAGCCGCCCGAACAGCGAGGCCAGCTCCTCATCGAGCACCCCGACCGGCAGCGGCGCGAGAAAATCCGCACCGGACCCGGCCGGCACGATGCGCACCGGATCTTCTCGACGCGTGCCGGAGCGGGCGGCCTGTTCGGCCGTGAAGGTGCCGTCGGCGATGCCCACGCGCACATCATCCACTCCGTTGTCGGCCACAGCCCCCGCCAGCACGGTCGCTGCCGCCGCCTCACCACCGAAGTAGCGCGACGGCCCCCGGGAATGCAGCGCGCACAACCCCGGCTGCATCACCTGCACGCCGGGCGCGATCTCCTCGATCGCCGCGATCAGCGGGGCGAACGCACGATGGTCGCGCACCGGATCGGCCTCGACCACGCGCAACTGCGGACACCGCGCCTGCGCATCGCGCCGACGGTGATGGCGGCGTACCCCCTCCGCTCGCGCGGCGGGTGAGCACGCGACGACCACGCCTTTCTCGAAGACGGCGATGGGTTCTGCGGCATTCAGCGGCTCGTCGCCGTCGCGCGTCAGCGCCACGATCGACCAGTCGGGAACCCAGACGACCAGGCTGCGCGGAGGCGGCAAAGGCCCCGAGAAAGCGGCATCCATCTCACACCGCCCGTCTCATCGGCACGGGATCCCACCGGCGTGCGCGCTCCGGCTGCACGTATCCGCCGAGCCGACCGCTCTCGTCGGGCAGCAGCATGCGGTTCGAGCGGGGCACGGGCGAACGGCGGCTGGTCACGGTGACCGTCAGCTCCCGTCCCGACAGGATGCCGTGGCCATCACCCAGGCCCGACCACGACGGATCGGCGACATCGATCATCGCCTCGGTCTGCGGCCACGGGCCCTGCACCAGCAGCACCGCCTCCCGCTCGCGCATGCGAGCAGCCAGCCGGGCGACCTCGCTGTCTTTCGCGCGCGTCGGGGGGCGCACCGCCACCACCGGCAGCACGTCGGCGACGGTAGAGGTCACCGCCAGCCACCGCTCCCCGGGATCGGGAATCAGCACCAACCGCGACAGATCTACGCCCGCGGCACGCGCCGCTTCGGCCCCCAGATGCGGCATGCCGACCACGGCACACCACGATCCGGTGCGCGACGGCTCGGCCAGCAGAGCGAACAGCAGCGACATCGACCGGCCCAGCGAGTACGATCCCCCTGTCCGCAGGCCTCCCCCGGGAAGCAACGATGCCAGCGCGGGCGGCACCGGCAGCACGGGCGCATCCAGGCGCCGTCCCTGCATGCGCTCCATCTGCGCACGCAGGGTACTCACGGTGCCCGCGACATCCGCGGCAGCTGTGCTTCCCATACGTGGCCTCACTTCAACAGATTAGAACATTCGTTCTAACACTTCAATGCTCTTCTGTCGAAGATAGAGACGACCGGGGACATTGCCGTCAGTCACTCGTTGTCGCATGTGACGATTGCCGGACTTCTCCGTCACAATCTTCCCGGAGAGGCCTCTTCAGCCCTGGCGCCGACGAAAAGTCCTGCGCTCGTCACTGCCCATCCGCGGCGGCAGACCAGGGCTGACGGCGGCGCGACCGGCTCAGGCCGCGAGCGACAGGTAGGGCTCCCACGCGGGCTCTGACCGCTCGGTGCCCCGTACCGTCCACTGCGGACCGCGGGGCGGCTGGGGCAGCCACTTCAGCTCCCACCCCATCTCCTGCGGGGTGCGGTCGCCCTTCACGTTGTTGCACCGCAGGCAGGCGGCCACGAGGTTCTCCCACGAATCCGCTCCCCCGCGTGAGCGCGGCAGCACGTGATCGATCGTCGTGGCCCCCTTGCCGCAGTACGCGCAGCGGTGCGCGTCGCGGCGCAGCACACCGCGCCGGGTCACCGGCACGCGGCGCGCCCCGGGCACGCGCACATAACGGGTGAGCACGATCACCGCCGGGCGGTCGCACGACCCGCGGATCCCCCAGACGGGATTGCCGTCGATGCGTTCGATGACGGTGGCCTTCTCGTTCATGACGAGCACGAGGGCCCGCTTGAACGAGACGACGGCCAGGGGTTCGTACCCGGCGTTCAGCACCAGTGTGCGCATGCGCGTTCCTTTCGAACGGCCGTCGATGGCTTCGACGGCTCTCCGTAGTCGACGCGGCGCAGGCGCGGTGGCGCAGGCACGAAAAAAGGCGCTGTCATGAAGACAGCGCCTTGAAGCCACGACCAAAGTCGCGGCAGTCGTGCACACGATGCCGAAGGACATAGCGACCGAGCGCATTCACGGTTCGAATGCGAGGTCTCGTGTCCATCGGCTCCCCCTCGGCTGTGCGAGCGTCGGGATCAGGCTAATACACGCAGCGACGGCACGGGCGACGAGAAGGTGAACGGATGCCGCGTGTCGCGCGGGAGGAGGTGTCAGCGCACGTTCGCGACGAGGAAGTCCTCGGCGTTGGTCCACGAACCGTCGACGTAGATCTCCAGGTGCAGGTGGGTGCCGAATGCCCGTCCGGTGTCGCCGACCTGGCCGATGATCTGGCCGGCGCGCACGGTGTCACCCACGACGACGCGACGCGTGCCGTACGACATGTGCGCGTAGAGCGAGGTCACGGTCTTGCCGCCGATGTTGTGGGCGATCTTGACGTAGACGCCCCAGCCGGGGCCGTCTTCGCTCGATTCGACCACGACGCCGTCGGCGATCGCGTTGATCGGCGTGTAGCGGTCGACCATGTAGTCGGTGCCCTTGTGTCCGGGATACGGCTCACCGAAGTGGTTGAAGAAGGGCAACGGCCGCACGACAGATCCGGCCGGAGCGATGGTCTCGGCCAGAGAGCCGCTGTAGACCGAAGCCGCGGATGCCGCGGTGATGCGCGCGGCGGCCGCAGCCTTGGCGGCATCCTCGTCCTTCTTGGTCTGGATCTCTTCGGGCGTGGTCGCCGAGTAACTGTCGCGGGCGAGCGCCGCGGGCGTCGTCTCCGACGCGATCACGAGAGACTGCTTGTTCTCCGCGGCGACCTGCTGCAGCGTGACGGCCTCGGCCGAGGTGCCGCTGGACGCAGCGAAAGCGGGTGCGATGGCGACGGCGGCGATGAGCCCTCCGACAGCGGCCACCGTAATGAGGCTGCGGACCGGGTGACCCTTGCGTCGAGCACGACGCGGTCGCGCGGGAGCTTCGGGCGCGGAGCGGGTGAGCGCCACGCGACGCACACGGCTCCGCAGAGCGGGTGTCGTCGTCGGAACTTCGGGTGACTCCTGCGACGGGTCTAACTGATCAGCCAATTGTCCTCCGGCGCCTCCGCAACGCCTCCCCAGAGGCAGGTTGCTGGCTCGTCGGCACTCGGTGTCGGGCACAGATGTACGGGTTTCACCGCGCGAACGACGAACCGGTGAGGCAATTCGTGCGGAGGTCCGTGGCGGGCTTCTCGCCACGTGGACATTCCGAGGCTACCGGAAGGTAACGAATAAGTCACGCACAGGCATTCCTGCCCAGGCGCTTCCCGGGTGACGCTCAGGCCTGCGGCACCGCGTCGACGAGGAAGATGTGCGAGGCGACCTCGACCGGCAACTCCAGCCCGTCGGTCTTACCGTCCATCTGCACGAGGACGTATCCCTCGCTGAAACGGAACTCGCCGACGCCTCCGGGAACGACTCCCGCATCGCGGAACTGCTCAAGAAGTTCGGGGTCGACCTGCACCGGTTCGGCCAGACGACGCACAGTGCCGCGAACGGGAGCGCCGGTCTCGTTCATGAGGCGCACGAGGCCGACGACGCCCTCGTGGAAGGTGCGGGCGGGCACGTCACCGAGCTGGTCGAGACCGGGGATCGGGTTGCCGTACGGCGATTCGGTGGGGTGTCCGA
>CAUPYO010000176.1:0-5346 GCA_963515565.1 uncultured Microbacterium sp. | reverse complement strand
CTCCTGGCCCCCGCCGTGCAGGAGCGGCTCGAGCGGCAGCCGGCTGCGGACGGCGAGCACGCCGATGCCGGAGGGGGCGCCGATCTTGTGTCCGGCGATCGAGAGTGCGTCGGCACCTGTTCCCGCCAGCGGCAGCCAGCCCGCCGCCTGCACGGCGTCGATGTGCAGCGGCACTGCGACCGCGCGTGTCACCTCGCTGAGCGCGGCGACATCCTGAACGGTCCCGATCTCGTTGTTGGCATAGCCGATCGAGACGAGCACGGTCTCGGGGCGTACGGCGTGGGCGAGCTCAGCGGGATCGACCCGCCCGGTGGAATCGACCCGAAGCTCCGTGACGGCAGCCCCGTGCACGCGCTGCAGGTAGTCGCACGAGGCGAGGATCGCTTCGTGCTCGATGGGTGTCGTCACGATGTGGGCGGGAGCGCCGGAGGGCAGCGCAGCGCCCAGCGCGAGCCCCTTTACCGCGAGATTGTCGGCTTCGGTGCCGCCGGAGGTGAAGACGATGTCGGCCGGACGCATCCCCACGACGGCGGCGACGCGGCGCCGTGCGTCGGCGAGGGCGGATGCCGCGGCCTCGCCGACGGTGTGGTGGCTCGACGGGTTGCCGAAGCGGTCCCGAAGGTAGGGGAGCATCGCCTCGAGCGCCTCCGGGCGCACCGGGGCCGTCGCGGCATGGTCGAGGTAGAGCACGGCTCGCCGTTCAGCTCGCAGCAGGCCGGTCGGGTGCGGGGGCCGCGTCGAGGCGGACGTCCAGACCGAGGTCGAGCGCACGCGCCGAGTGGGTGAGGGCGCCGACGGAGATGACATCGACACCGGTCGCGGCGATCTCGGCGACGGTGTCGAGTGTCACCCCGCCCGATGCTTCGACGGTCACCCGGTGCGAGATCATCGCGACACCGCAGCGCAGGTCGTCGATCGAGAAGTTGTCGAGCATGATGGTGCCGATCCGCACCGTCCCGTCGCCCGCGGCCAGCACCGGTTCGATCTGATCGAGGTGATCGACCTCGACCTCGACGTGCGCGGTGTGGGGCAGTGCGGTGAGAGCCTCGCGCAGCGTCGACGTGACGTTCCCGCCGCCGGCCGTCAGTACGGCGAGGTGGTTGTCCTTGGCCATGACCGCGTCGGAGAGCGAGTAGCGGTGGTTGTGCCCGCCGCCGCTGCGCACCGCGTGACGTTCCAGGGCGCGCAACCCCGGGGTCGTCTTCCGTGTGTCGGCGATGCGAGCTCCGGTACCGGCGACAGCGGCGACGTAGCGAGCGGTGAGTGTCGCGATGCCGCTCATGCGCTGCACCAGATTGAGCGCCACTCGTTCGGCGGTGAGGACGCCCCGCGCCGGGCCGCTCACCGTGGCGAGCACCTGTCCGGCGGCGAAGGGATCACCGTCGGCCACGGTCAGGGTCGCCGTGACGGCCGGATCCGTCCGGGCGAACGCAGCGTCGAAGACCTCACCACCGCTGAACTCCCCCGCTTCCCGCGCCACGAGGTCGGCGGTGGCGACGGCATCCGCGGGAATGAGGTAGGTGCTCGTCAGATCGCCCCACGGTGCATCCTCGTCGAGGGCTGTCTCGACCACGCGGTCGATCTGCCGGGCGGTCAGCACGTCGCCTCCTGCAGCGTGCGGACCGCCGCCGCCGCGACTTCATCTCGCCGCGTATGTGCGCCGATCGACGCGGTGCGGGCGGTCGCGGCATCTACGAGGGCCTGCGCGACGAGCAGGAGGTTCTCGTCCTCGAGTGCGGCTTCGTCCGTCGCGTGACGAGGCGCGTGGCGCCAGGCAGCCAGCACGCCGGCGGCATGCGCGAGTCCGTCCGCGTCACGCACGAGCCCGGCGTTCTCCCACATCAGGCGCTGGAGCGCGGCCCGTGAGAAGGTCTCTGCGTCGGCGGCGACCGTCGCGGCAGCCTGTACCGGCGCAGCCGCGGCAGCGAACGTCGATCGCGGCGGCCAGACGCCGGATGTCGCGTCAGACGCGATCGTGTCACCAGCGCGGGCACCGAAGACGGCTCCTTCGAGCAGCGAATTCGAGGCGAGCCGGTTGGCGCCGTGCACGCCGGTGCGGGCGACCTCGCCGACGGCGTAGAGCCCGCGGATGCTGGTGCGACCGGCGAGGTCGGTGACGATGCCGCCCATCAGGTAGTGCGCCGCCGGGGTGACCGGAAGCGGCTCCTGCGACCAGTCCAGACCGCGCGCGCGCACCGCCGCGTCGATCGTGGGGAAGCGCCGGGCGAGGAAGGCCGCCGTCTGCTTGCGCGCGGGACCCGATCCGCTCTGGCCGAGGCCGGTGGCATCGAGCAGCACCGGTCGGCCGCCCTGCTGCGCCATCACCGCGGCTATCGTCCGTGCCACCACATCACGCGGGGCGAGTTCGGCATCGACATGGGTGTCGAGCATGAAGCGGCGCCCGTGCTCGTCGCGCAACAAGCCGCCTTCGCCGCGGACGGCTTCGGAGATCAGGAACGCCTCGCCCACCCCGGTGAGCACGGTGGGGTGGAACTGGAAGAACTCGAGATCTTGCACCACCGCGCCGGCGCGAAGAGCGGCGGCGATACCGTCACCGGTCGCCACGGGAGGATTTGTGGTGTGGGCGTACAGCTGGCCCGCGCCGCCGGTGGCGAGCACGACGGCATCGGCGGCGATGACCTCGCGACGGCTGTCGTCGATGAGCAGACAGACCCCTCGCACCGATCCGTCGTCTGTGAGCACGAGGTCGACGAGGAACGCGTGCTCGTCGACGGTTACGCCGCTCGCACGTAGACGCGCCACCAGCGCCTTCTCGATCACGCTGCCCGTCGCGTCACCGCCGGCGTGGAGGACACGCGGATACGAATGGGCCGCTTCAAGGCCCTTCACGAGTTCACCGTCGACGCCGCGATCGAAGGCGACCCCGAGGCCGATGAGTTCGCGAATGCGGTCGGGGCCCTCGGTGACGAGCACGTGTACCGCCTCGGGGTCGCTGAGTCCCGCACCGGCGACCAGTGTGTCGTGCTCGTGTGCGGCGGCGCTGTCATCGTCGAACATGACTCCCGCGATGCCGCCCTGGGCGTACCGGGTGTTCGCGTGTTCGAGGAGGTCTTTGGTGACGAGGGTCACCCGGCAGCCGGATGCCGTGGCGTGCAACGCCGCGGTGAGACCGGCGATACCGGAGCCGACGACGACGGCATGCGTTGCGGTAGCGGCGGTCACGGCTTGGCCGCCAGCATCCGTTCGAGGGCCACGCGCGCCGGCTCGGCGACATCGCCCGGCACGGTGATCCGGTTGACGACATCGCCCGCCACGAGGCTCTCCAGCACCCACGCGAGATATCCCGGATGGATGCGGTACATCGTCGAGCACGGGCAGACGACGGGGTCGAGGCAGAAGATCTCGTGCTGGGGGAACTGCGCCGCGAGGCGCTGTACGAGGTTGATCTCGGTGCCGATCGCGAAGGTGCTCGGCTCGGTGGCGGCGGCGATCGCCTTGCGGATGTAGTCGGTGGAACCCGCCTCGTCGGCGGCGTCGACGACGGCCATCGGGCACTCCGGGTGCACGATGACGCGGACGCCCGGGTGCGACTGGCGCGCGGCCGCGATCTGGTCGACGGTGAAGCGGCGGTGGACGGAGCAGAAGCCATGCCAGAGGATCACGCGCGCGTCTTCGAGCTGGGTGCGCGTCGAGCCGCCGAGCGGCTTGCGCGGGTTCCACAGGGGCATCTGCTCGAGCGGAACGCCCATGGCCTTGGCCGTGTTGCGGCCGAGGTGCTGATCGGGGAAGAACAGGACGCGGCGTCCGCGCTCGAACGCCCACTCCAGCACGGTTCGCGCGTTCGACGATGTGCAGACGATTCCGCCGTGCCGGCCGACGAAGCCCTTGATCGCAGCCGACGAGTTCATGTAGGTGACCGGGATCACCGGAACCCGTCCATCGGCGTCCCGGGAGGCGAGGTCGCCGTAGAGCTCTTCGAGCTGTTCCCAGCATTCCTCGACCTCGTCGATCGAGGCCATATCCGCCATCGAGCAGCCCGCGGCGAGGTTCGGGAGGATCACGGATTGGTCCGGACGGGATAGCAGGTCGGCGGTCTCTGCCATGAAGTGCACGCCGCAGAACACGATGGCCTCGGCATCCGGGTGTTCGAGTGCGGCGTTCGCCAGCTGGAACGAGTCGCCCACGTAGTCGGCGTGTGTGACGACCTCTTCGCGCTGGTAGAAGTGACCGAGGATGACCACGCGGTCACCGAGCGTGGCCTTGGCGGCGCGGATGCGCGCGTGCAGCTCGTCCTCGGTGGCTGCACGGTAGACCGCGGGCAGTTCGCCCTGGCGGGGAGCGCCGGTGGGGATCACATCGCCCATCGACGAACCGGGGCCATAGCCGGGTCGAGTATCGAAGTCCCACGGGCCCGCGGCGAGGTCGGTGGTGCACGTCTGCGTGGTGGAGGCGCCGGAGACGATGGCCTGAATGCCGTGGTCGACGCTCGGGTCGACCGCGTCGTCCGGTCGGGGCTGCAGGGTGAGAACAGTGGCGCTCATGTCGTGACCTTTTCGGGAAGGACCGGTGGTGGGGTTGCGGGTGTGATGTCGGAGGGGAGCGGACCGCGTTCGGCGAGCTCGACGTCGTGGTTGTAGCGGTAGAGCCGGGCCGGGCGATGACTGCCGGTGCGGAACTGCTCGGTGGGGATGAGGGTGCCGGAGTTCTCCACCTGGCGACGGAAGTTGGCCGGGTCGAGGTCGCGCTCGAGAATCGCTTCGTAGACATCGCGCAGGTCCGACAGGCTGAACAGGTCGGGCAGCAGTCCGTGCGCGATGCGGCTGTAGCCGACCTTGTTGCGCAGACGCCACAGGGCGTAGTCGACGATGTGGTTGTGGTCGAAGGCGAGCGACGGCAGATCGGAGGCATCGAACCAGGCGACGTTGTGGGCGTCGGCCGGCAGCTGGGCGCCCTCCCGCAGCAACGCCCAGTAGACGATGGAGATGACCCGACCGGGGGAGCGTCCGATATCGCCGAAGGCGTAGAGCTGCTCGAGGTAGCTCGGGGCAAGCCCGGTGGTCTCGGCGAGGGTGCGCGATGCCGCGGTGTCGAGCTCTTCGGCGCCGTCGAGCCAGCCACCCGGCAGTGCCCATCGTCCTTCGTGCGGATCCCTCGTGCGGCGCACCAGAGGCAGGACGACGGCAAGCCGTCCGCTTGTCGGGTCTCGGCGCAGGCTGAAGATCACCGTCGATACGGCGACGCGGATGCCGTCGGGTGCGGGATCTCTTCTTGTCATAGTGACCATAACCTCGACTCGATCTTAGAGTCATCGCGACACGAAGATCAAATGGGCGGGTGTGAACAAATGGCGCGTGCAGCCGGCGCGAAGCACGGCCCGGTACGGTG
>CAUPYO010000175.1:0-5355 GCA_963515565.1 uncultured Microbacterium sp. | reverse complement strand
ATTCACCGCGGTGCTCCTGCGGGTGCGCGCACAGTGGCGGCGGTCGGAACAGGCCTCGGGGGGGCAGCGGCCGGAGCGTCGCTGTTCCCGCAGTCGCAGACCGTCGTCAACGGTGCGCCGTCGACGGTCACGGTCAACAACGCCGCCTCCGTCAACCAGACCACGGCGATCGCCGCGAAGGTGCTGCCGAGCGTCGTGACGATCTCGGCGACCGCGGGGTCGTCGGGCGGCACCGGATCGGGCGTCGTCCTGAGCGCCGACGGCTACGTCGTCACGAACACCCACGTGGTCACCCTCGACGGCCAGACCGGCGATGCGAAACTGTCGGTGACCGCCTCCGATGGCAAGGTCTACGCGGCGACGATCGTGGGCACCGACCCGATCTACGACCTCGCGGTGATCAAGCTCACCGATGCGTCCGGGCTCACCCCGATCGAGTTCGGCGACTCGTCGAAGCTGAACGTCGGCGACCAGACCGTCGCCGTCGGCGCTCCGCTCGGCCTGTCGAACACCGTCACCACCGGCATCGTGAGCGCGCTGAACCGTTCCATCCAGATCGCTTCGTCGGCGGCGCCCGAGGGCGACTCTCAGGAGCAGACCCCTCAGCAGGGTGACAACGGCTCGCCGTTCCAGTTCGACTTCGGGCAGGGACAGCAGCAGCAGGCCACGCCGAAGAGTTCGATCTCCATCGCCGTCATCCAGACGGATGCCGCCATCAACCCGGGTAACTCGGGTGGGGCGCTCGTGGACGGGCAGGGAAAGCTCATCGGCATCAATGTCGCCATCGCTTCGGCTGGCGGCTCGAGCTCGAGTGGCCAGTCCGGCTCGATCGGCGTCGGATTCTCGATCGAATCGAACATCGTGAAGCGCGTGACCGATGAGCTCATCAAGGATGGCAAGGCTACGCACGGTCTGCTCGGCGCGGGTGTCCGCGATGCCGCCAGCCAGGACGGTGCGACGGTTGCCGGCGCCTACATCGCAGATGTGACCGCCGGCGGTGCGGCCGCTAGCGCCGGTCTGAAGAAGGGCGACGTCGTGACGTCGTTCAACGGGTTCCCCGTCACCAATGCGACCGACCTCACCGCGCAGGTGCGTGCGCTCGCCGCGGGCTCCAAGGCGACCATCGTCTACCAGCGGGCCGGCAAGTCCGCCAGCGCCGAGGTCACGCTGGGCCAGCTGCAGTAGGAGTCCAGCGGCATCCGCCATACGAACGCCACTCCGCCTTTCGGTGGGGTGGCGTTCGTCGCGTCTGAGGGCGGGGGCTCAGTGCCCGGTGTCATCCGCGGACGCGTCGCCCGCACTGTCGTCGAGGAAGACCTCGACGGGCACCGAAACGGCGACACCGGCGGCGCCCAGGATGCCGAGGTCGTCGACCGGAGGCGGCAGGACCTCTGCGGGCTCGCGCGCGTCGAGGGGTTCCGACGGCAACCCGCCCCACTCGGACGGTTCTTCGGGACGGCTCTGGAAGATACCCATGCACCCATTGTGCGGCGCAGGGCGAGTGACGGGGCCGATCAGTTCGGCTCGGCGGGGGCGTCGATGTCGCGTCGGCGCTCCCGCTTGCGTGTGGCGCGCGACCCGAGGGCGCCAGCGGCCGACCCGAGGGCTTCGGCTGCCTTTCGCCCTCCGGCTCCCACAGCATCGCCCGCGCGACGCACGGCACCGAAAGCAGAACGCTCCACGCGTTGGGTTCCCGGACGCGGCTCCAGTTCGGACGGAAAGACCGACGGCGGCAGCCCGAACGCGCGCCGTGCGCCGACGACGACGCGACGACCGAGCAGGTGGTTGCCGGTTCCGCCGATGGCCGCACCGATTCCGAAGGGCAGCGCCTTGCCGATCACCGAGGCGCCTCCCTTCGTGGCGAACTGGCGGATGAACGACGTCTTCAGGCGGTCGACCAGGGGGCCGATTGCTGCGCGCGGCAACGACGTGGTGATGAGTTCGCCCCAGTACCCCGCCCGATTGGCGCCGGTGCCGGCCACCTGGCGACCGAGCTGAGCGACCAGGTCGACCCCCTCTTGTCCGAGCATCAAGGTCAGCACGAGTGCTCGCGCACGATCCGGATCCTGCACGCGGATGCCGTGCAGCTCCGCGAGCGACTGTGCGAACAGTGCCGTCGTTTCCAGGAAGCCGACCGTCTCGACGCCGGACAGGGCGAGGGTGATGCCGGTGCCGATCCCGGGAACCACCGCTGTGGCTCCCACCGCCGCACCGCCGGTGGTCACGGCGGCCAGGTAGCGCCGCTCGAGCATCCGCACGATCTCTGCGGTCGTGGCGTCAGGATGACGCAACCGGATGCTCCGCAGATGAGCGATGACGGCGGGGCGCTGCACCTGCAGGACGCGGTCGAGAGCGCGTACCGTACGCGGGTGCTCCGGTGATCCCTCCGGGGGAAGCCCGCCATCCCACGGTGCGTCGTCGGGGAGCGAATGGATGCGGGGGATCTTGGCCATGTCGGCATGATCCTATGGACGAGCGCTGGGTGAGGGCTGAACGGCGCGCGGGTCCGCTCTGTGGACGACTCGCGGCAATCGTCGGAGTGGCTTGCTAGGTTTGACAGGTGAGTGCCCCCCAGCCGATCCCCCAGGACGACGACGGCGTGCATGCCCTGCCGCCGCTGCCACCGGTCGCGGCCGCAGAAGCGGCTGCGCAGCTGGATCGCCAGATCGCGGGCGCCGACGAATCCGTGGCGGAGGGCGCTGCGCCGCCGCCGAAACCGGCGCGACCCCGACGTTCGCCGGCCAAGCGTCCAGCACGGCCGCGCAAGCCCGCAGCCGCCGTTCCTCCCCGCCCGAAAACAGCGCCGGAGGTGGCTGCCGCCCAGTTCGAGGCTGCCGCGGTGGAAGTCGATGTCGTCGCGTCTGAGAGCGGCATCGACGCCGATGGAAAGAGTGCCGCGCCGGAGGTCGTCGAGCCCCAGGTGGAGCCGACGCCTGAGGTCGTCGAGCCCGAGGTCGTCGAGCCTGAGGTGGTCGAGCCGGTGCCGGAACCGGAACCGGAACCTGAGGTGATCGAGCCTGAGGTCGCCGCATCCGAGGTCGCCGCATCCGAGGTCGTCGAGCCCGAGCTCGTCGAGTCCGAGTCCGACCTTGCACTGCTGGTTGCCGATGACGTCGACGACGAGCGAGAGCCCGGCGTCGCGGAGACCATCGGTGAGTCCGATGCCTCCTCGAGCACGCCCGCGGTGCATCTGCGGGCCGTGACGAAGACCTTCGGGTCGACGGTGGCGGTCGATGGCATAGACCTGCGCATCGAGGCGGGAACGTTCTACGGAATCGTGGGGCCGAACGGGGCGGGCAAGACGACGACGCTCTCCATGATTGCGGGCCTCCTGCGTCCCGACAGCGGCGACATCGAGATCGCCGGCGTCGATCTCGCCACCGATCCACGACGGGCGAAGCGGCAGATGGGCATCCTGCCCGATCGCCTCCGCACCTTCGACCGACTCACGGGCCGGCAGCTCCTGCACTACTACGGGGTCCTGCGCGGGTTGCGCTCTTCGGTCGTCGAGGCGCGAAGCGCGGAACTGGCGCGCGCGTTCGACCTCACCGACGCACTGTCGCGTCCGGTCTCGGATTACTCCGCCGGCATGACGAAGAAGATCATGCTCGCCGGCGCGATGATCCACTCTCCCCGCGTGCTCGTGCTCGATGAGCCGTTCGAGTCGGTCGACCCCGTCTCTTCCGCGGTGGTGCTCGACATCCTGTCGGCCTACGTGTCGCACGGCGGCACGGTCGTGCTCTCCAGTCACGGCATGGAGCTCGTGGAGCGGGTGTGCTCGGGGCTCGCGGTCATCGTCGGCGGGCGGGTTCTCGCGGAGGGCACGGTCGACGACGTGCGCGGTGAGCTCACGCTGGAAGAGCGCTTCATCCAGCTGGCCGGCGGTATCAGCGACGCGGAAGGCCTGGAGTGGTTGCACACGTTCTCCGACTGAGGCTCGACCTGCTCGTCGGGGCGTTGCGTGGCGAACGCCGCCAACGGGTGCGCACGATCGTCGGATTCGTTCTTGTCGCTCTCGCGGTCGGTGCCGTGTGCGCCGCGACCGCCCGATTGGGCGCGTCGTCGGAAGAGGCGGCCTTCGCCGTCACGATCGTGGCCACATCGGCCCTCACGCTCGGGTTCTTCGTCACGGCCATGGTCGGTGGCATCGACGACCAGCTCGATCCCCGCCGATTCGCCGTGCTGGGCGCATCTCCTCGTGAGACGGCGTGGGTGACGTTACTGGCCAGCGCCATCAGCGTGCCGGTGCTGGCGCTCCTGGTGGTCGCCGCCGCGCTCGGCGTGCTCTGGGCTCAACACGGCGTGCCCGTCGGCCTGATCGTGCTGTCTTCGGTCGTCGGCGTCCTCACCTGCATGCTGCTGGCGAAGATCGCACTGGCCATCGGCAGCATTTTGCACGATCGCCGCTCGCGGGAGCTCACCGGCGTTTTCCTCATTGCCGTGCTCGTCGTGGTGGTTCCGGTCGTGGTCTTCCTCGCGTCGCTCGAATGGACCGATGGCGTGCCCTCCGCTCTTGCCGAAGCGGTGGACGTGCTCGCGCTGACGCCTCTGGGTGCCGCCTGGGCGATCCCCGGTCGGGCGGTGGAAGGCAACCTCGCGGGAGCTCTCGTCGTCGCCCTGGCATCGGTGGCGGTGCTCGCCACGCTGTGGATGTGGCTCGTTCGTCGCATGATGACGACGACCGATCGCCCCGGCTCCGCGCGCGAACGCCGGGGCCTGGGCTGGTTCGACCTCACGGGCGGCACGCCCGCGGGAGGGGTGGCCGCGCGCAGTCTCGTCTACTGGCTGCGCGACCCGCGATACCTGGTCAATATGATCATCGTGCCCATCGCCGCGGCGGTCACGGTCGCCCCACTCGTGCTCGTCGGCGTTCCGTTGTCTTTCGCGATCCTGATCCCCGCGCCCCTGATCGCGCTCTTCCTCGGATGGATGCCGCACAACGATCTCGCCTACGACTCGACGGCGCTGTGGATGCATATCGCCGCGGCGGTGCGCGGTGCCGCCGACCGGGCGGGACGACTCGTGCCGATCGCCCTGGTCGGCGTGGTGGTGCTTGCCGTCGCGGTACCCGTGACGATCTCGGTCCACGGACGCTGGGCGATTCTGCCGGCGATGATCGGCGTATGCGCCAGCCTGTTCCTGAGCGGACTGGGTCTGTCGTCGCTCGCCTCCGTGATAGCGCCGTACGCGGTCTCCCGCCCGGGGGACAGCCCCTTTCAGCAGCCGCAGCGCACCGGAGGCGGGCTCTCGCAGGGAGTCGTCATGGTCGGCGCGCTGGCCCTCAGCATCCCTGCGCTGTGTTGGGCATGGCTCGCTCTCACGGTCGATGAGCAGTGGACCTGGACCGCGCTGTGG
>CAUPYO010000174.1:0-5377 GCA_963515565.1 uncultured Microbacterium sp. | reverse complement strand
GAGGAGACCATGAGCATTCCCCGAATCGTCGTCACCGGCATCGGCGCGTCCAGCCCCATCGGTGGCACCGCGCCGGAGAGCTGGTCCGCGCTGCTGGGTGGCGCCTCCGGCACCCGCACCCTCGAGTACGACTGGGTCGAGCAGTACAACTTGCCGGTGACGTTCGCCGCGCAGGCCGCTGTCCGCCCCGACACTGTGCTCGAGCGCCCCATCGCCAAGCGCCTCGACCCGTCGTCGCAGTTCGCGCTCGTCGCGGCCATGGAGGCCTGGGCGGATGCCGGCAGCCCCGAGGTCGACCCGGAGCGCCTCGGCGTCGACTTCGCCACCGGAATCGGTGGCCTGTGGACTCTTCTCGACGCGTGGGACACGCTACGCGAAAAGGGGCCACGACGGGTTCTGCCGATGACGGTCCCCATGCTCATGCCCAACGCCGCCGCCGGCAACCTCTCGCTGCACTTCGGCGCGCGCGCCTACGCCCGCACGGTGGCCAGTGCCTGCGCGTCGAGCACGGAATCGATCGTCAACGCGATCGAACACCTCCGCGACGGTCTCGCCGACGTCGTCATCGCCGGTGGCACCGAGTCGGTCATCCACCCGGTGACGATCGCGTCGTTCTCCTCGATGCAGGCGCTGTCGCGGCGCAACGACTCGCCCGAGACAGCATCGCGTCCTGCCAGCATCGACCGTGACGGCTTCGTCATGGGCGAGGGTGCCGGCGTGCTCATCCTCGAAACCGAGGAGCACGCCAAGGCGCGCGGCGCGAAGATCTACGCGGTCGTCGTCGGTGGCGGCGTCACCGCCGATTCGTACCACATCACCGCGAACGACCCCGAGGGCACGGGTGCCGCCCGCGCGGTGGGTCTCGCGCTCGCGATGGCCGACGCCTCGCCCGACGACGTGACCCACATCAACGCGCACGCCACCTCGACTCCCGTCGGCGACCCGAACGAGTACGTGGCTCTGCACAGCGTGTTCGGCGACCGCATCCGCGAGATTCCCGTCTCGGCGACCAAGGCGTCGACCGGCCACCTGCTCGGCGGTACCGGCGCGCTCGAAGCGATCTTCACGGTGCTGGCCATCCGTGACCGGGTCGCGCCTCCGACGATCAACCTGACCGAGCAGGATCCGGCTGTGCCGTTCCGTCTGTCCGGGCAGCCGACCCCGTTGGGCGACGGGCCGCAGCTCGCGATCAGCAACTCCTTCGGCTTCGGCGGACACAACGCCGTCGCCGCGTTCGCCTCCGTCTGATCGGCCAATACCCGCCTCTCGCGCACGAAGACGCCCCCGCATCCGATGGGATGACGGGGGCGTCTTTCGTGACAGACGAGGATGCGCGTTCTCGGTCTCCGGGAAGCCCTCCGAAGCCGGTACCGGCGCCTGTCCTCGTCTGAGGTCTGCGGGAGCGGTCAGCCGACCTTGTGGAGCCAGACAACGGGAGCGTCGTCGCTCGCGTGGCGGAACGGCTCGAGCTCCTCGTCCCAGGCCGAGCCCAGCGCGACCTGGAGTTCGCGCTGCAGATCGTACGGGTCGCCGGCCGCGATCTCGATCGCGTAACGAATGCGATCTTCGCCGATCACGACGTTGCCCGCAGTGTCGGTCTGAGCGAAGTGGATGCCGAGGTCAGGGGTGTGCATCCACCGGCCACCGTCCGAGCGCGGCGTGGGATCCTCGCTGACTTCGAACCGCAGATGCTCCCACCCACGGATCGCCGTAGCGAGTGCAGCGCCGGTTCCGGCCGGGCCCTCCCAGTAGAACTCGGCTCGCCGACTGCCCGTGAGCACGGGCTGCTCGGTCCACTCGAAGTTCACGGCGCGCCCGAGGGCACGCCCGACAGCCCACTCAAGGTGTGGGCACAGCGCACGCGGCGCGGAGTGGATGTAGATCACTCCGCGCGCCTGTGGGGTCGACGTGGTCGCCATCGCGAGTCTCCGTTTCTTCAGGTACGTCTTCCCCTACGACCTGAGTGCCGGATGCGTGGCGGCTATGTGGTTGTGGGCCCATTATGACCGATGACGACGCGGAATCACAACCGTGTCATTGGTAGGGCGGGTGGGACTTGAACCCACGATCGTCGGGTTATGAGCCCGCTGCCTTGACCAGCTTGGCCACCGCCCCCTGCTCCCGGACGTCTATCGGGGGCGCGGGTCGTCCCTGTCGCGCACCGGCGGCTCGGGCCAGACCTTCGCGACGGCATCCGTGAGCCGCTGTGAGCTGGGTGACGGAGCATCGCCGCTCCCGCGGGCGATGGGGATCTCCTGGCTGTCGCTGATGACCTGTGGATGGTGTCGCGCGAGTTGGAAAACCCCGGTGACCGCCAGCGCGCCCGCCACGACGAAGCCCACGTAGGCGCCCCACGGGGCGCCCTCCGCTTCGCGCAGCACCGCGAGTCCGATCACGATCGCCACGATCGGGTCGATCACCGTCAGCCCCGCGATGACGAGGTCGGGAGGGCCCGACGCATACGCGGTCTGCACGAAGTAGGCGCCTATCGCCGTGCCGGCGAGCAGAGCGACGATGCATACGATGGTCAGCCACTCGAAGTCACCAGTGCGGATGCGGCTCAGCACGACCTTGGCGAGGGTCGCGACGAAGCCGTACATCACGCCGGCGGCGACGATGTAGAACAGGGCTCCCATGCGCGTGCGCAGCCAGAACCACAGTGCGGTGACGACCGCGGCGACGGCGCCGAGGATGATCAAGACCGTGATCAGCTGGCCGTCGTTGATCGGCGTCTCGGTCGCGTAGAGCGCGGCCACCGTGACGAACACGAGGATGCCGGCCACGCACAGTCCGATCGCGGTGAGCGATCGGCCGGTGGGCTTCAGGCCGCTGATGCGTGCGTTCAGAAGTGTGGTGATGACCAGTGATACTGCGCCGAGAGGCTGCACGAGGATCAGCGGGGCGAACGAGAGCGCGGTGAGCTGGCAGACGATCGCAAGGCCCAGCATCACGGTGCCCGCCACCCACGACGGGCGGCGCAGCAGGTTCCAGATCTGGCCGCCGGTCAAGCCCGCGCCACCGTCGGTGGCGGTGAGGCGCTCCACCTTCTGCACGCCGCGGTGCTGATACTGCGCACCGAACGACATGAACACGGCGCCGAGCAGCGCGAGCGGGATCCCGATGAGGATGCCGGGGTCGGCGAACACACCGACGAGCTTGTCGGTGACGTCCCCCAGACTTGTCATCGCGGCATCCACCCCTCGACACTAATGGGCCGTTGCGCTCGATAGGCTCAGGACGTGGCCGTTCTTCCGATTCGCATCATGGGGGACCCTGTCCTCCACTCCCCCGCCGAACCCGTCTCCGAGATCACCGACGAGATCCGTGCGCTCGTCGCCGACATGTTCGAGACCATGGATGCGGCGCCCGGAGTCGGACTCGCGGCTCCTCAGGTGGGCGTCGGCTTACGGATCTACACCTACAGCTATCAGGACGACGAGGGCGCGCCGTGGCGCGGCGTCATCATCAACCCCGACCTCTGGATGCGCCCCACCGTTCCCGGTGCGCCGGATCCCGATGACGAGTCGGAGGGATGCCTGTCGTTCCCCGGTGAGCGCTTCCCCCTGCGCCGCTCCGACGAGGTGCTCGTAACCGGAATCGACCTGGAGGGCGCGCCGGTGCGCATCCAGGTGGAGGGTTGGCGGGCCCGCATCATGCAGCACGAGTTCGACCACCTCGACGGCATCCTCTACATCGACCGCCTCGACGACGGCGACTGGAAGACGGTGCAGAAGATCGCGCGCAAGCGCGGCTGGGGTCGCGGCGGTGCGGCCTGGACGCCAGGAGTCGACGATCTGGACGCCTGAGCCCGGGCGCTTCTGCGCACGTGTCGAAGACTCGTCCGGAAGAGACGAAAACGGCCCCAGAGTGGAGTCTGGGGCCGTTCGCTCCCCGGCTTGGACTCGAACCAAGAACCTGCCGGTTAACAGCCGGCTGCTCTGCCAATTGAGCTACCGAGGATCAATCACCCGCGAGCGGGCAACCCGTCCATCTTAGCAAACCTCCGGGCGTGCTCGCGACATCGGACGGGCTCATGACACCAGCCGCACGCCCCCGTCGGGTGTCCACAAGAGGTCGGTCGTACCGTGACCATAGGCCACTGGACGTCCGGCGCGCAGTACGAGCACGTCCGCGTCGATCTCCTGCACGGTCTCCGCGTCGTTGGTCACCATCAGAATCGCCATGCCCGCTTCATCGCGTCGCCGAAGCAACGCATCGCGCGCGGCCTGGCGAACTTCGAGGTCGAGGTTGGCATATGGATCGTCGCCGATGAACACGCGCGGCTGCAACACGAGCGCGCGCGCGATCGCCACGCGCTGACGCATGCCCGAGCTCAGTTCGTACGGATAGCGGGCGGCGGCGCCCAACGGAAGTTCGAGTTCGTCGAGCAGTCCCGCGACGCGCACCGCGAGGGCCCGCGGATTGACACGCCGGTCGCGGCTGGTGATCGGTTCGCCGATCACTTCGCCGACGGTGAGGCGGGCCGGCAGGTCGGATCCCGCTCGCTGTGGGACGTAGCCCGTGTAGTAGGCACGCACACGGGCGGCGCGGCCCCTCTTACGTATCGGTGTGCCATCGACCCATGCATCGCCTCCGACGACCGAGAGCGAATCGTCGTCGGCTCCGGCGAGCAGCGCGGCGAGGGTCGACTTGCCCGACCCGGTGGCGCCCATGACAGCGAGTGCGGCGCCCGAATCCACGCGGAAGCTCACTCCATCCACCACGCGTACGCCACCTCGCGAGACGGACAGGTCGTCGCAGCGCACGGCTGTGGGCGACGCGTCGGGTGCGGAGCGAGCAGGCATGGACATCATCCTGCCGTGTCGTCGACGCCCGCGCCACCGGGGCATCGGCTACGTGGCGGCCTCGGTGAGGGCGCGTCGCTTGGCGTCGAGCTCACGCAGCGCCAGACGAACCGTCCGGCCCTGCTCTGAATCGGCCGGCAGCCGCTGGATGGCGCCCAGCAGCTCACTCTTCTCACGATCGACCGCGCGCACGCGCAGTTTACGAGCGAGCGAGTGCGTGGATGCCGCGGCCTCCGCCTCGGTGAGAGCCGGGAAATCTGCCGTCAGCAGTTCGACCGCGAGCGAGCGGTACGGCTCGCGCACCGACTCCACCGCGCCGGACGCCCAACCGATGCGCGTCCGATCGGTATGCGAGACGAGAGCCTGGCGCACGGCGTCCAACGCGGGCACCTGCATCGGCAGGGCCAGTGCGGCGTCGAGTTCGGCGCCGTCGACGAGATGTCCGTACTGCAGCATTCCCATGAGCGCATCGCGTTCCAGCGAGGCCTCGGCCGATCGCGGCAGGGTGAGCAGCGTCATCCGCAGCGACGGCTCGGCACTCTCGCCGCCGGCGGGGCGATCGGAACCGGTCG
>CAUPYO010000173.1:0-5382 GCA_963515565.1 uncultured Microbacterium sp. | reverse complement strand
GTGCGCTGGGGGGGGGTGGGGGCGCGGCCGCCCCCGCCTCCAGCCCCTCATGCATCGCGGCCTCTCCCCCGCTTGTGCGGGCTGTGAACCCATCTGCGGCTGACGGACATCTCTCTTGTGGACGAGGACACCGGGTTCTCGTCCCTAACGACGGGAGTCCCCTATGCGAAAACTCATCTCACGCGCCGGTTTCGGCGCACTGTTCACAACGCTTGTGTTGCTCTTCGCGCCGGTCGCCGCTGCGCAAGCTCATGGCCCGGCCGGCCCGCGTCCGCAGGGGCACTGTGCGGTCGAGGTCCACCCCATTGACGAGCAGTCTGCCGACACCAACCTGGTGTGTTTCGGTTCGGAAGCGGAGGTCGCCCAGTATGTGCAGGGCCGCGGCGGCGTTGCTCGTGGTGCGGCCGCCAGCCTCATCGTGGGCACGGTCTATAAGGATTACAACGGCGGGGGTGCGAGTCTCACTTTCTGGGGATCCAGCGGTTGCGCGGGTCAGACCTTCGGGTTCCCGACTCTGGCTTCGGGGTGGGATAACAGCATCAGCTCGGCCCGCGGGTCCAACGGGTGCTGGCTCACCCTTTACACGACTACCGGATACGGCGGCAGCCGCCTGAATTGCACCCCATACTGTGCCTCGATCGGGTCCTGGAACGACAACGTGAAGTCTTTGGTCTTTCGCCCGACCGGCACGTTCGGGTAGCGGTTACCTCGCTAACGGAGCCAGACCCAGCGACTGACACACCGAGCGATTCCCGCTCGGAACGACGGCGGCGGTCCCATCGCGCATGACGCAGACCTGCAACGGAGGCACGGGCGTGTCTCCGGGGGTCTGGGTGGGCGCGGTGGGATCGAGCGTCCCGCTGAGGATCCCCTGTTGCCACATCTGTGAGCACAGCGCGATCGCGTCATCGACCCGACCCGGCCCGGTCCCGTCGGCGATCGTCGCGGACGACCCCGGGTAGGTACCGTTCGGCCCTCGGGTGGTAGAGCTGAGGCAATGCACGATGGTTGTGTCCGTCACAGGCCCGGCTCCCAGGAGAACCGCGGCGCCGGTGGCAGCCAGCCCAACGGTCAACGCTCCGAGACCCCCAAAGATCGCGAGACGGCGGCGGACGCGACGCTGGCGGATCGCGGGTTCGCTGCGGATGCGCGCGGCGAGCAGCTTGCGCATCGCCTGAGTCCGCACTTCGGACATCTCGGGCTCAGCGGGGGTCATGTCAACCTCCCCTCGGCGGAGTCTTTCAAAAAGACTGGCTTTATAGGTATGTCCGGATCCTCCAGTTTGGTTCGCAGTTGACGGCGGGCGCGATGCAACCGCGACTTCACCGTCCCTATGGGCAGATTCAGGGCTGCGGCCGCCGCGGCGAGCGGCAGCTCCTCAACCAAGCAGAGTTCTACGACAGCGCGATCACCCGGCGATAGGGCGCCAAGTGCTGCGGTGATCGCTCGACTACGCGCTTGCCCGTCCAGCGCCTCATCAACGTGCGGCGCATGATCGTCTTGCTCGACGGGCGGGGGCAGCTGCGCGATCATGCGGGCGTAGCGGCGCTGAGTGCGAGACAGGTTAGAGGTCACATGCGCCGCAACCGCCAACAGCCATGGCAGCAGCGACCCGTCGACGATCCGCACCCGTTTGCGTAGCCGCCACACCTCGAAGAACACAATGGCGACGATCTCTTCTGCGTCTCCCACCCTGCCGGTGCGACGGTAGGCGGCGCGGAAGATCCGGGCTCGGTAGCGGTCGAAGATCGTCACAAAGGCCCGTTCGGTGCCGGAGGTGGCTTCCAGCCACAGCGCGGAATCCGACCGGTGTTCCTCTGGCATGCCGCACCCCCCCTCGGCCTAATTCTACGAACCAGGGACCCGGGCGACCATGAACCTCTCCCGGGTGCGGACATGTCATTTACGAGCTCCATCCGGAGCTCGCTTGTCGACCGATCGGATTGGAACCGTGATGAAACGTAGAATCTCCACGCTCGCCGCCGCCGTCGTCTTGGCTGGCTCGCTTTCGCCGCGAGCCCTGCCCTCGCCGCCGAGCCAACGCCGCCCGCACCCGGCGCACCCAGCGACGCGCCCGCCTACGACCACTCCGTCCCTGCGCCTGGCCCGAACGACCTCACCTGGGAACAGGCCAACGCACAGGAGGCATCCTCCACCGACTCTTCATCGCACCCGCGCCGAGCACTTACGCGAAGGACGGCAGTGCATGACGTGTTCTCGGTCACTCGGAGCTTGGTGATCGGGACTGTCCGATTAACAGCAGGTCAGCCCCGGCCGAAGCCGTCAAGAACACCTTCCTTGTTAATCGGACACACCCTACGGGTGAGCACGTGCGACGTGGACGCCGAGTCTGTCCGATAAACGGTGGATCTGGTCTGGCGGTCATTAGTAGATACGACCTTCGAAGGCGATCGCGAACGCGTTCAGCGCAGCCGACCTCGGTGAGCACCGTCTTCGTCCGCGTGTTCAGCACCCGCCGGTCGTGTCCAATCACGGCCTGTTCCTTCCGGTCAGGCCAACCCAGAGAGACCGGAAATCCGACACTCCCGGCTGCCGGACGCGTGTGCGGCGGAGTCGCCCGTTCGGGGCTTGGGCGCCCCTCCGGGGTTGTTCAGTAGGGGGTGTCGTCGCCGCGGTCGCGGTCGGAGGGGGCTTGATGACGCGGACGGTCTGGCCGGTGAGGCTGACGGTGATCTCGTCGGCGTTCACGTGTTGCTGCAGTCGGACCCCGTTCTCACCCTGGTACTTGATGACCCCGCAGCGGCCAGCGAACATGATGCGAGACGCTGCCAGCCTCCGTGGTCGTATCGACGAGCCTCACACTCTAGGTCCGGTCGGCGACCGAGGCGCGCATCCGCAACGGCAGCGGAACCAGGTGCGCCGGGGGAGCGGATAATCCGTCCGTCGCGGCACCGCGCTCGATCAGGTCGATGAGTTCGTCCGCGGCGGCGCGGCCGAGCGCGCGCTGCGGGAAGGCGAAGGTCGTCAGGCCCGGCCGCAGCCAGCGGGCGAACGACGTGTCGTCGAAGGAGAGCACCGAGACGTCCTCGGGCACGCGCACGCCGCGCTCCTGGAGCGCCTGGTAGGCGCCCATCGCCAGGCGGTCGTTGAAGCACAGGAGCGCATCGATGTCGGCGCCGCTGTCGAGCACGTCCGACACCAGACGGAATCCCTCCGGCGGCAGCCACTGCACCGTGGGACGGGCCGACACGATCTGCTGCCCCGCCTCGGCGAGCACCGAGAGCGCGCCGCTGAGGCGTTGTGCGGCGGCGAGGCCGAACGGGTGCGCGTTCGCCGGGTCTTCGCCGACGCCGATGAGATGGATGCGCCGATGCCCGCTGTCCACGAGCAGGCGCGCGGCGTCGGCACCGGCCGCAACCTCGTCCGGCAGCACGCGCACATAGTCGGCATCGTCGGTCGGTTCGATGTTCAGCAGCACCGTGGGCATCCGGGCGGCGGCGGCCGGAATCGTGCGTGCGTGCGTCATCATCGTCGCCAGGACCACCCCGTCGACCTGCCGATCGAACATCGCATCGAGCAGGTCGCGCTCGAGATGCGCGTCGCCGCCGGTCTCGCCGACGAACACCATGTAGCCGCGCGCACGCGCCGCCTCGATCGACCCGCGGATCATCTCTCCGGCGAGCTGCGAGGAGGCGACCGAGTCGGACACAAACCCGAGGGTGCGCGTCGTGCCGGTGCGCAGTCCGGCGGAGAGGGCATTGGGGCGATAGCCGAGACGGCGTGCCGCATCGCGCACACGCTCCTGCGCCGTCGTCGAGATCCGCAGCTCGTCGGCTCGTCCCGCGAGCACGAGCGATGCCGTGGATGCCGCCACGCCGGCCTCCTGGGCCACCTGCGACAGGGTCACGCGTGTGCGCGCCATCGGTCCCCCTTCCGGTCGGCATGGCCCTCGTCGTGAGGGGGTTGCGCCGACCGATATCTGCTAGTACGTTTTAGCACGCGAGCTGAATCGGTATAGCAGCAAGTATCCTCCTCGCACCGAGAAACCTGCATGGAAAGGCAGACAACGATGTCGAACACGAAGCGCATGCGCGGCTGGGCGGTTCTCGCCACGACTGTGACCGCGGGCCTTGCCCTCACCGCCTGTGCCCCTCCCGGCGCAGACACCTCCACCGCTCAGGCACCCTCGGGCACCGTGGCGCTCACCTGCGGCACCGACCCGGTCACCCTCAGCGCGTACGTCGAGACCGGCTTCCCGTTGTTCAAGGAGCTGACGACGGAGTTCACGAAGCAGTTCCCGAACGTCACATTCAACACCCGCGAGGACCAGTTCGCGGTCATCACGCAGAACGCGCCGCGCGTGCTGGTCGACTCGCCGCCGGACATCATGCGCCTGCCCACGATCGTCGACCTGGTCAACGACAAGCTCCTCTACAACCTCGACGCCTACGCGACCGGGTACGGCTGGGACAAGTGGCCGTCATCGCAGCTCGAGCAGCTGCGGGTCAACGACAAGAGCCAGCGTGGCGACGGCTCGCTTTATGCGATGGGCGTCAACTACTCGGTGACCGGTGTCTTCTACAACAAGAAGCTCGCCGCACAGATCGGTATGACCGCGGCCCCGAAGACCCTGGACGAGTTCGACTCGTACCTCAAGAAGGCGAAGGATGCCGGCATCACCCCCATCGCCCAGTTCAACGGCGGCGCCACCGGCGGTCTCGCCTTCCCCCTGCAGGCGCTGATGGCCAGCTACAGCAAGCCGAGCGCGATCAACGACTGGATCTTCCTCAAGGACAACGCGACGATCGACACCCCGGAGAACGCCAAGGCTGCCGAGCACCTGGATTCGTGGATCAAGGCCGGCTACTTCGCCGACGACGCGAACTCGATGGACTACTCGCAGATGATCAGCCGCTTCACCGGCGGTCAGAGCCTGTTCATCTTCGACGGTGACTGGGAGTCGGGCAACTTCGACACTCAGATGCCCGGCGACGTCGGCTTCTTCCTCGCACCTCCGGTCGAGGCGGGCGGCCAGAACGGCGCCATGTCGGCACCGCTCACCTACGGCGTCTCGGCGAAGGCCGCGCACCCCGACTGCGCGGCGTTCTTCTTCAACTGGGTCGCCACCAACGAGACGGCACGCACCATCGCCGTCCAGAAGGGTGGGTCGCACCCGATGGGTCCGGCCGACGCGTTCATGCCGGCCGTCAAGGAAGGCACCGTGACTGCCGAAACCCTCGCCGCCGGTGCGCAGCTGTCGCAGAACAACGGATCGATGGACTTCATCGCCAACGCCACGGGCTCGATCTACGCGAAGAGCCTCACGCCGAACCTGCAGGAGCTGTTCGCGGGCAAGCAGACCCCGGCGGGCCTGCTGACCCAGGTGCAGACCGACTACACGAGCAGCAAGAAGGTCTGATC
>CAUPYO010000172.1:0-5388 GCA_963515565.1 uncultured Microbacterium sp. | reverse complement strand
CATGAGGCCCATGAGCGGCTGCAGGAGCCGCGCTTGAACGGTGGTGAAGGCGACCACGGTGCCGGCGGTGATGACGCCGGTCCCCCCGGCGATCAGGTATCCGGCGACGAGGTAGATGACGGCTGGTACCGACGCCATGATGACCTGCACGACACCGAAGAAGCCCTGACCGCTCATCGCCCGCCGCACCTGCAGACGCACCTGATTGCTGTTCTCGACGCGGTAGCGCTCCGACTCCGCGCGCTGGCGGTTGAACGACTTCGACAGCAGAATGCCGCTCACCGACAGCGTCTCCTGCGTGATGCTGGTGAGCTCGCTCAGCGACTCCTGCGTCTGGCCGGCGATGCGCGCACGCAACTGCCCCACGCGGCGCTGGACGAGCACGAGCGCGGGCATCAGGATGACGGCGATGATCGTCAGCCGCCAGTCGATGAGAACCATGGCCACAAGAGCCGAGATCACTGTCACGGTATTGCCCAGAATGCTGGTGACCGTATTGGTCAGCACGTCCGAGACGCCGCCGACGTCATTCTGCAGCCGTGATTGGATGACTCCGGTCTTCGTGCGGGTGAAAAACCCCAGCTCCATCGCCTGGAGGTGATCGAACAAGCGCACCCGCAGGTCACCGGTCACGCGGTTTCCCACCGTCGAGGTGAGCCAGGTCTGCGTGACGCCGAGCACGGCCGAGAAGAGGAACAATCCGATCATCGTGAGCACGAGCCGCAGCAACAGCGAGAGGTCGGGGGCGCCGCCGGCTGTCGGGAACAGCGCCTGATCGAAGATGCTCTGCACGAGAAGCGGCGGCACCACACCGATCGCCGCGCCCACGACGACGAGGATCGTGGTGAGGAGGATGCGGCCGCGGTAGGGACGGAAAAGACCGACGACCCTCGCCCGGAGGTCGACGACGTCCGGAGCCTGCGCGTTGAGTTGGCGCTGCCTTCCCTCGTCGACGCCGCGGAACGCCGCCGCACGACCTGAGGGCCCCATGCCGCCCATCCCCATGCTCATCGGGTCACTCTAACCCCGCGGCGCGCGCCCCGGTCGCTCACAGGGGCCGGCTCAACTGAGGCCGGCGACGAGGTTGATCACCGTCCCCAGGATCACCGCGCCGAACAGGTAGGCGAGGAGCGTCTGCGCCACGATGATGCGACGGATCTCATTGGCGGACACGTCGGTGTCCGATACCTGATAGGTCATGCCGAGCCCCACCGAGAAGTAGCCGAAGTCGGAGTACATCGGGTCGTCATCCTGGTTGAAGTCGATGCCGCCGGCATTTCCCGCCGCCCGCCGCGCGTAGTAGACGTGGGCGTAGCGGAGCATGTAGTCGACCTGGATCAACGCCCACGAACTGACCACCGCCGCGATGGCGACGCCGGCCGTGACGAAGGCGTGCGCCCTGCTTCCGTTGCCGTTACCCACGAGCACAGCGATGACGCCTCCGAGGCTCGCCACGCTGCCGGCGAGGGCGATGAGTCTCGCAACGGGCCGGCCCGGGTCGACCGCGGTCGTGTGCGATCGGGTGGCGGCGGCATCCATGGGCCACACGACCGACAGCAGCCAGACGACGTTGACGGCAGCGACCACGGCCCAGCCGGTCAACAGACCGACCGCGGGGCCGGCCGCCATCGCGACGACGGCCGCGACGACGGCGCCGAGCGCAAGAGAGAGGGGGCCGCGCACAGCGACCCGCGACGGATGGCGCGCGGTGGTCATGCTCAGATGCTCTCACCACAGCGAGGGAATGCGATGTCCGACCCGACCGTTAGTGTGAGGAGCTTGCCGTATCGCATCTCATGCGCCCACCCCGAAAGACTCGAGGAGTCCCATGACCGTCGCCGACACCGGCCCCGCGTCACAGGCTCCCACCCAGGTGGGAGCCAAGGAGAACCGCGTCATCTGGCTGCTGCTGGCGGCAGCGTTCGTCGCGATTCTCAACGAGACGACGATGGGCGTCGCGATCCCGCACCTCATCGGCGACCTCGGCATCACCGCCGTCGCGGCCCAGTGGCTCACGACTGCGTTCATGTTGACGATGGCGGTCGTGATCCCGACCACGGGGTTCCTGCTGCGACGCTTCACGACCCGGGCGATGTTCGCGGCCGCGATGGGGCTGTTCTCCGCCGGGACGCTGATCGCGCTGATCGCGCCGGGCTTCGAAGTCCTCCTCGTCGGCCGCGTCGTCCAGGCGTCTGGCACGGCGATCATGATGCCCCTGTTGATGACGACGCTGATGACAGTCGTTCCCCCGCACCTGCGCGGACGCATGATGGGCCGGGTCAGCCTCGTCATCTCTATCGCTCCCGCTGTCGGTCCGACGATGGCCGGCGTGGTGCTCGATAACCTGACCTGGCGCTGGATCTTCGCCATCGTGCTCCCGATCGCCGTCGTCGCCCTCGTCGTGGGCGTGCGCTGGATCCACAACCTCGGCGAGCAGAACCACGCGCCCATCGACATTCCCTCGGTGGTGCTCTCTGCGTTCGGATTCGGCGGACTGGTCTTCGGGATCAGCCAGGTCGGCGCCCACGGTACCGACGCGGCCGCCGAGACGACGGCGGTGACGACCCTCGTGGTCGCTCTGGCGATCGGCGCTACGGCGATCGGCCTTTTCCTGTGGCGTCAGGTCGCGCTGCAGAAGAAGGACGATGCGCTGCTGGATCTCCGGATCTTCCGGTCCGGCAACTTCTCCCTCTCGGTGGCCCACTTCGCCGTGATGTCGCTGGCTTTCTTCGGCACTCTCACCGCGCTGCCGCTCTACCTGCAGAACACGCTGGGCTTGTCGGCCAGCGGGTCCGGCCTGGTGGTGCTGCCGGGTGCGCTCGCGATGGGCGTGCTCGGGCCGGTCATCGGGCGGATCTACGACCGTCGAGGCACACGCATCCTTCTCGTACCCGGCACCGTCATCGTGCTCTCGGTGCTGTGGGGATTCACGATGCTCACTGAAACGACGCCCGTCTGGATCCTCGTGGTGACACAGACGGTGCTGTCCATCGGACTCGCCCTCTCGTTCACACCGTTGTTCACGGCTTCGCTCGGTTCCTTGGAACCGCGCTTCTACTCCTACGGGAGTGCCACGGTGTCCACCGTGCAGCAGGTGGCCGGCGCCGCCGGCGTCGCGCTACTGATCTCGGTGATGGCGTCGGCATCCGCGTCCGCAGCTGCGACCGGCGCCGCGGAGGCTGCGGCCGGAGCCGCAGGCGCACGCTCAGCATTCTTGCTGGCGGCGATCATCGGCACACCCCTGCTGATCAGCGCGTTCTTGATCCGCAAGCCGGCGGATGCCGTCGCCGGTCCCCCGGCGCACTGACAGCGTGCCGCGGGGGTCGAGTCAACTGAGGCTGCAGGAACCGCCACCGCAGCACGAGGCGGTTTCGGAGGCGCCGTCGGCCAGCGGCAGCAGCGTGACGGGCCGCGGGGATGCCGCGACCTCAGGAGTCTGCAGCTGCGGCGCGGGAAGGTTCGAGGTTGCCATCCTTCGATGATACGACGCTGTCAACCACCATGGCCGTGACGCGGCCCGCTCGTGTCGTCGAGATCGCCGAGGGAACGCACCCGGGTCAGATGCGCTGAGGTCGTGCGCGAGCCGCCTGCCGAGAGGTCAATCCCAGTCGAGGTAGTCCTCAATGAACCAGGATGTCTCGCCCGGGTGGGTCAGCGGGAAGAAATGGCCGGCACCGTCGACCGTTTTGACACTGACCAGTCCCGGGGCGGCCTCCTGAAGCGCAGCGCCGCCGGAGGCGGGCGTGACCGTGTCGTCCGCGGCCTGGATCACGAGCACGGGAGTCGCGTCGGCGATCGGACGCCACCGGTCGGTCGCCGTCGCCGCCAGCGCCCGCGCCTGCATGCGGGCGAGGGCGGTCTGCGCCGAGAAGCCGTCGCCGAAGACAGCGCGCACCTCGGCATCCAGCACCTGTTCCGCGGGCTCGGCCTCGGCGACCCCGAGGAGGAGCACGCCGTTGACGTGATCGTGGTGTTCGAGGGCGACAGCACGAGCGATCGCGCCCCCGAAGCCGTGCCCGCCGATCCACGCCTCGTCGATGCCGAGATGGTCGAGCACATCGACGACGTCCTGCGCGAGCTCGCCGAGCGTGACCTCGCCCGGCGCGATACGAGAGCCGATGCGGACGACACGAAAGTCCTCTTCGACGAGGATGCTGACGAGCGCGCCGAAGTACGCGTAATCCAGCCCCGCTTCGGCGAGAAGGACGATGGCGGGCCCGGCTCCCTCGTCGAGGTAGCTGATGTCGCGAACGCCGGCATCGAGGATCTGTCGCTGGTTGTCGGTCACGATTTCCCATCATAGGCGTCGCGTTTCGGGGGCCCGGGTCGCCCGGGTCCGAGTTTGCTTCGTGCGGTCGATCATCGGCATAGTTAGGTAAGCCATACCTTCGCGTTGGCTCGGTGGCTACCCTCACCTCGACCCGAAAGAGGCATCACTATGCACTCCCCTGCCCGACATCCCTTCCGTCTTGCGGGTATCGCCCTCGCCATCGTGGTCGCGCTCTCCGGGTGCGCGTCGACCGCGTCGTCCACTCCGACGGCGACGGGCGCCGCCGGCACCGGGACGCACGCGGTGACGCACGCACGCGGCACGACCGAGGTCCCCGATGCGCCGCAGCGCGTTGTTGTGCTCGAGCCTCTGGAACTCGATACGGCTGTCGCACTGGGCATCACGCCGGTCGGGGCCGCCGTCGCGAGCAACGTCGCCGGCATCCCCGCCTACCTCGGCGTAGACGGCGTCACCGCGGTGGGAACCGTGCCCGAACCCGATCTCGAGGCGATCGCCGCGCTGAAGCCCGACCTCATCCTCGGCACCGAGTCGCGTCATTCCAAGCTGTACGACCAGTTGAGCGCAATCGCGCCCACCGTGTTCATGGCGACGCAGTCCGACCCCTGGCAGCAGAACGCGCTGCTCATCGGTGAGGCACTCGGAAAGACGCAGGAAACGCAGCAGCTGCTGAGCTCGTTCACCGACCGTTGCGCCGAAATCAAAAAGACGTACGGCCTGTCCGGCAAGACCGCAAACATGATCCGCCCGCGCGATGAGACCACGCTGAGTCTCTACGGCCCCACCTCCTTCGCGGGCAGCGCACTGCAGTGTGTGGGTCTGACCATCCCCGACCAGCAGTGGCGCGACGGCCTGCAGGCCGATATCTCCCCCGAGAACATCCGCGACGCCAAGGCCGACTACCTGTTCGTCACAACGACGAACCCCGACGATCCGTCGACCATCCCCGCCGCGATCAGCCAGAACGCCGACGCTTTCGGCGCGGTCACGCTCGTCGACACCAGCTATTGGGTCTCGGGCGTCGGTCCGAAGGGCGGGATGCGAGTGCTCGACGACATCGAGCGTTTTCTCGCCGCACGGTGATCATCACCGCTGACGGG
>CAUPYO010000171.1:0-5404 GCA_963515565.1 uncultured Microbacterium sp. | reverse complement strand
GTCGTCAGGAGCGTCGACCGGTGCGGTGCTGGTCGCCATCCTGGGGCTCGGCGGGGGCGCGCTGGGGCTGTCAGCCGGCGCGTTCGTCGGCGCGCTGATCGCGTTCGCGGTCGTGCTGTTGCTGGCGCGCGCCGCGTCCGCGGCCACGTCGGGCGTCATCCTCGCCGGCGTCGCCGGCACCCACTTCTTCTCAGCCGTGACCTCACTGGTCGTCTTCGCCTTCGCCGACTCTGACGCGACACGGGGTGTGATGTTCTGGCTGCTCGGGTCGCTCGAGGGGATGCGTTGGAACCAGGTGGTCCTCGCTGTCGCCGTCGTCGCCGTCGGGGCCGTTCTCGTCGGCGCCTCCGCGCACACCCTCGACGCGTTCGCGTTCGGTGACGACGTCGCCGCCTCGCTCGGCATCCACGTGGGTCGCGTGCGCCTGCTGCTGTTCGTGCTCACCGCACTGATCACGGCCACCCTCGTCAGCGTCGCCGGTGCCATCGGTTTCGTCGGACTCGTGCTGCCCCACGCCGCGCGGCTGCTGGTCGGTTCACGCCACGCGCGCGTCATACCGACGACGATCGTGCTCGGCGCCCTGTTCATGGTGTGGGTGGATGCCGCGTCGCGTACCGTCTTCGCCCCGTCGCCGCTGCCTGTCGGGGTCGGGACCGCCCTGGTGGGGGTGCCGGTGTTCGTCGCACTGCTGGTACGTCGGCGAAAGGTGCGCGCATGACACTGTCGGCAGACCGCGTGTCGTGGCGACGCGGCGGAGCCCTCGTCGTCGACGGCGCTTCGCTGCACCCCGCCTCCGGCTCGACGGTGGGGCTTTTGGGCCCGAACGGATCGGGCAAGTCATCGCTTCTGCGGCTGCTGCAGGGGGTGGCGCGTCCCGATGCCGGCGTGGTGCGGCTGGATGACGCCGACATCGCTTCTCTCCGCCCTCGCGCCGTGGCCCGCACCGTGGCGACGGTGTCGCAGCACGCCGACACCGATGTCGAGCTCACCGTGCGTGATGTCGTGCGCCTGGGTCGCACGCCGTATCGCTCGCTCTGGGGAGGCGACACCACGGCCGACGATCGGGCGGTGGATGCCGCACTCGCTCATGTTCAGCTGACTGCTCAGGCGGATCAGGATTGGCATGCGCTCTCGGGCGGCGAACGCCAGCGCGCCCACATCGCTCGGGCACTGGCGCAGGAGCCGCGGGAGCTGCTTCTCGACGAGCCGACGAATCATCTCGACATTCGTCATCAGCTCGACCTGCTCGCGCTCGTGGCGACGCTCCCGGTGACCACCGTCGTCGCGTTGCATGACCTGAACCTCGCGGCGATGTTCTGCGACCAGATCCTGGTGCTGAGCGCCGGCGCTGTGGTCGCCACGGGAACGCCGGCCGAGGTGCTGACGCCGCAACTGATCGCGGACGTCTACGAGGTGCGCGCTGGTGTGACCGTCGATTCGGTGAGTGGACGCCCGAGCATCACGTTTCTGCGCGCGGTGCTCTGACGAGCGTCACTCGAAGCGGACGGTTCCCGCCGGGGGTCGACGCGATGGACGACCGAGTTCGTCGAGCGCCTGACGCGCGGCAGACAGAGCGGTCGCTCCGTACCCGCGGCGAGCAAGCTGCCCCGACAGGCGCCGTAGTGCCGTGTCGCGATCGAGATCGCGCATCGCGCGGGCCTTCTGACGCGCGAACTCGATCGCCCGCTCCGCTTCGTCATCGGGCAGGCCCGCCAACGCGGCGTCGATCACCTCGCGCGCGATGCCTCGCTTGGCGAGCGCCTGGACGAGCATCACACGCCCCTGGCCCTTGCGCTCCACACCGCTGTGCACCAGCTGCTCGGCCAGTGCAGCGTCGTCGAGATAGCCGTGCCGACGCATCCGTTCGATGACGTGGTCTGCCGCGTCATCGGGCAGGTCGCGCTCGCGCACAAATGCGCGTGCTTCCCGCTCCGATATCGATCGCGTACGGAGACGTTTCAGCAGTGCCGCCTCCACGCTCTCGGCGAGAGCGGCAGTGTCGGTATCGAGATCAGCCTCGGCCTGATCTTCCGTCCAGGTCATATGCCAGGTGCTCTCGCCGTCAACGGGCGGCGTCCCGGCATCCGGGCTCGGCGTCCGCCCTCCGAAGAGCGGGATCACGGGGGCGAGCTCATCGCGCTCGCCCCCGTGGCGCTGTGCGGTCATCAGGCCGGACGGCGCGCAGCCAGGTCGTCGGCCGGCGCGGTCTCGGCTGCGCCGCGCGGCTGACCGATTCCGAGCTTCTGCTTGATCTTGGTCTCGATGTCGGCGGCGATATCGGTGTTCTTGAGCAGGAAGTTACGGGCGTTCTCCTTGCCCTGACCCAGCTGCTCGCCCTCGTAGGTGTACCACGCACCCGACTTCTTCACGATGGCGTGCTCCACACCGAAGTCGATGAGCGAACCTTCGCGCGAGATGCCGGTGCCGTAGAGGATGTCGAACTCGGCCTGCTTGAAAGGGGGCGCCATCTTGTTCTTGACGACCTTGACACGGGTGCGGTTACCCACGGCATCCGTGCCGTCTTTCAGGGTCTCGATGCGTCGGATGTCGAGGCGCACCGAGGCGTAGAACTTGAGCGCCTTGCCGCCGGCGGTGGTCTCGGGCGAGCCGAAGAAGACGCCGATCTTCTCGCGCAGCTGGTTGATGAAGATCATCGTCGTGTTGGTCTGGCTGAGCCCACCGGTGAGCTTGCGGAGCGCCTGAGACATCAGGCGCGCCTGCAGACCCACGTGCGAGTCCCCCATCTCGCCCTCGATCTCGGCCTTGGGCACGAGGGCCGCGACCGAGTCGATCACCACGAGGTCGATGGCACCGGAACGAACGAGCATGTCGGCGATTTCGAGCGCCTGCTCCCCCGTGTCGGGCTGCGAGACGAGGAGCTGGTCGATGTCGACGCCGAGCTTCTGGGCGTAGTCGGGGTCGAGGGCGTGCTCCGCGTCGACGAAGGCGGCGATGCCACCGGCACGCTGCACGTTCGCGATGGCGTGCAGGGTCAAGGTGGTCTTACCCGACGACTCCGGGCCGTAGATCTCGATGATGCGTCCGCGCGGCAATCCGCCCACGCCGAGGGCGACGTCCAGGGCGATGGAGCCGGTGGGGATGACCTCGACCGGGGCGCGGTCGTCGCTGCCCAGCCGCATGACCGAGCCCTTTCCGAACTGCCGGTCGATCTGCGCGAGGGCCGATTCGAGGGCCTTCTCGCGGTCAGCGGGTGAGGGCATGGTGTGCTCCTTCTGCTCTGCCGTCGGCGGCTGCGCCACGTCGGGATTCCGTCGCCTGTAGGCTGTCGCGCTCCTGCCCGACGGGAAGGACGCTACGACAAGGCGGAGGTGTCGTGATGACGCTGTCCACGGTAGAGACGGGCTCCGACATCCACCGCCGAGGCACCGCGCACTGTGGACAAAAGTCCCGGTTCATCTCCTGTGCAGGAGCCTACGCGCATCGAACAGAGTTTCGATGCGCCGACACGCCGAAGGGCCGGTGGCGGGGCGCCCGGTCACCGATGCGGCGACTGCTCAGCGCTTGCGCGGCTCCCGCAGGCCGACGCCGTGGCGGCGCGCGAGCGGCACATCTGTCTCGGCGCAGAGTGCGAGCCAGATGTCGCGGGGATCCAGACCGTCATCGAGCGCCTGCGCGGCCGTGCGGTGGCCGATCGCGGACAGTGCGAGATCGGCGACCAGAGTCGCACCACGGCCGCCGAACTCGTCTTCGACGGCTCGCGCGAATTCACTGCGCCGCACGTCAGCGCAGCGAGAGCTCGGGCTGAACCATGCCCTCCTCGAGGGCGGCCAGGTCGTCGGGGACCACGTCGGGGAACACCTGCAGGCCTTCCAACACCGACAGCCGGTCTCCGACTTCACGCATGATGATCGAGATGGGAACGTCGAGCGCTTCGGCGACCGACGCGAGGATCTCGCTCGATGCCTCCTTCTGACCGCGCTCCACTTCGCTGAGGTAGCCCAGAGCAACGCTCGCGCGTCCGGCGACCTGACGGAGGGTGCGCCCCTTCTGCAGACGGAAGTCGCGCAGGACTTCGCCGATCTCCTGACGAACCAGGATCATGTTCGGGCCCCCTCCTCTACTCGTGATTTCCTGCCCGGATCTGCGTGCCCGGGTGGACAACAGTACCCGACGTGATGGCCACGATAGCCCTCGAGGCCTGGGTAATGGTTGGGAATCGCTCATACGTAACCGGCCCGACACGAGAGGTATTCCCCGCGTCACCGACGTTGGCCCGATGAGGGCCCTCAGAGCGCATCGAGAACGAGCCGGATGGCGCGTGCCGCGGACTCCGCACGGATACCGTCGCGATCGCCCTCGAGCTGCACCGATTCGACCCGTGAGCCCAACGGTGTGGCGACCGCGATGTGCACAGTGCCCACCGGTTGTCCGTCGGAAGAGACGGGACCGGCGATACCGGTGGTCGCGATGCCGACGTCGGCGGGGACGCCATCACGACCCAATGCGCGTCTCGCTCCCTCGGCCATCTGGCTGGCGACACGGGGATGAACCGGCCCATGCGCGTCGAGCAGATGCTGCTCGACGCCGAGAAGGCTCGCCTTGACGTCGGTGGCATAAGCGACGACCCCACCGCGGAACACGCGAGAGGCACCCGACACAGAGACGATGGATGCGGCGACCAGGCCACCGGTGAGCGACTCGGCCGCGGCGATCGTCCAGCCGAGTTCGGCCAGGCGGGCGACGAGGCGCTCGGGATCGGTGCGGCGTCCGGCCGAGACCTGGGTGCTTTCGAGCTCGTCGGCGAGGTTTGGCTCGAAGGAGTCCGCGGGCGCGGGAGCGCTCATCGCGCCGTACCGTTCGCGTCGCGGGCGCCGCGTGAGCTCCGCGCTCCGCGAACCTCGGTCACGACGTAGTCGAGACCGCTGGCGACAGTGAGGATCACGGCAATCCACATCGTGACGGTGTTGACGACCTGGATCCACTCCCCGACGACGGTCCACAGCGGCAGAAGGGCGAGCGAGAGCGCGACCGCCTGGGCGACGGTCTTGAGCTTGCCCATCCAGGCGGCGGCGACGACGTGATCGCTCGCGACCACCAGACGGTGCACCGTGATGCCGACCTCCCGCACGAGCACGAGCACCGTGACCCACACCGGCAACTCGCCCAGGATCGACAGGCCCACGAAGGCGCATCCGGTCAGCGCTTTGTCGGCGATGGGATCCAGCAGCTTGCCGAGATCGGTGACGACCTCGTACCGCCGCGCGAGATAGCCATCGATGCCGTCGGTCGCGATCGCGACGATGAACAAGACCCCCGCCCACCAGCGCAGAGCACCGTCCGCGCCCTGGTCGGCCAGGAGCATCCACAGGAAGATCGGTGCGCAGAGGATGCGCACGATCGTGATCGCATTGGGGAGCTGCCGGGGAATCGCCACGACCAGAGC
>CAUPYO010000170.1:0-5412 GCA_963515565.1 uncultured Microbacterium sp. | reverse complement strand
CGTCAACATCGTCGATCAGGACAAGATCGCGCAGATCATGCGCGACCTGATGAACCCGCCGACGCCGACGGCCGCGCCCAGCGATGCTCCCACGGATGCCGCCGCCTCGCCGTCCGACGGGGGAGACGGCTCGTCGCCCGCGCCGGCACCGTCGGGATCGCCGACGTCGCAGAGCTACACCGACTCGCAGCAGCCGATGGTCTCGGGCGCGATACCCTGCGTGAACTGATCTCGGCGTCGCCCTTGGAGGACTCGTGACCGATCCGCGCCCCGCGGTTTTGTTCGTGTGCGTGCACAACGCCGGACGTTCTCAGATGGCCGCAGGCTATCTGCGGGCCCTCGCCGGCGACCGCATCGACGTGTTCTCGGCGGGGAGCGAGCCCGGCGCCGCCGTGAACCCGGCGGCGGTGGCGGTGATGGCCGAGGAGGGCATCGACCTGTCGCACGCGGTGCCCCAGATTCTGACGACGGATGCCGTGCGCCAGGCCGACGTCGTGATCACGATGGGCTGCGGCGACGCGTGCCCGGTGTTTCCCGGCAAGCGCTACGAGGACTGGCAGCTCGACGATCCCGCCGGCCAACCGATCGAGGTGGTCCGCGGCATCCGGGATGAGATCAAGCGGCGGGTCGAGGGGCTGGTCTCGGGGCTGGTGTCGGGGCTCATGTGATGTTGAGTAGATCCATAGCTCTGCATGGGCCGCCTGTCTTCATGGGTGGCGTAGCGTCGCACTGACAGCGACGATTCGGCCGCTGCCGGTGCAGCGAAGGAGCAGCCATGGAGCAGTCGTCGATATTCACTGGTCGGACGGTCATCGTCACCGGAGCGGGATCGGGCATCGGGCGTGCGACGGCGCTGCGCTTGCACAGCGAGGGGGCGCGGGTGGTCGGCGCCGACGTTTCGGTCGAGCGGCTGGATCAGCTGCGCACGGAGGTGCCTGACGACCGGCTCGTGACCGTGGCAGGCGACATCGCCGACGCCGCGACGATCGAGCAGATCATGGATGCCGCCGGCCCGACCGTCGATGCTCTCGCGAACGTCGCCGGGATCATGGACGCGTTCCTGCCGCCGGCCGAAGTCGATGACGAGACGTGGGACCGGGTATTCCGTGTGAACGTCACGGCGCCGATGCGTCTCACCCGAGCGGTGCTGCCCGGGATGATCGAGCGCGGTGCGGGCGCGATCGTCAACGTCGCCTCGGAGGCGGCGCTGCGCGCATCCTCCGCGGGGGCGGCCTACACGGCGTCCAAGCACGCGATCGCGGGCTTCACCAAGAGCGTGGCGTTCTTCTACGGCCCGCAGGGGATCCGTGCGAATGCGGTGGCGCCGGGGGCGGTCGCGACCAATATCGAAGCCCCGATGAAGAGCGAGTACGCGGCGGGGCGCATCGGACCGATCATGCAGGCGCTGATGACGCCTGTGGCGTCCCCGGAGCAGCTCGCCTCGGCGATCGTCTGGCTGCTGAGCGATCAGTCCGCCAACATCAACGGCGTGATCCTGCCGAGCGACGGCGGGTGGTCGACGGTCTGAGCGTGCACCGTCGGACAAAAGTGGCTGCCCAGTTGCGTCACGGCGATCGACCCCACGGTTTTCAATCAGTGAGCATTACGTGCGGGACCATCCCTGGACCCTGATCGTTCCGCCGAGAAGTCAGGGCCCAGGGATCGTTTCCCGAGGCTAGAGCGGCTCCTGCTGGTGACTCTGCCGCGCTTGTGCAGCCCGCCTCCGCTCGCTGATCCTCCGTAGCGCAGAGACCGCGAAGACAATCACAATCGCGACTCCCGTGACGCCACCGATCAACCACGGGTTAATCGGTGTGCTGATGGCGAGGATGATCGAGGCGATGATGAGGATGCCGGGCCACCAGGTGCCAATGAGGCTCGAACTACGCACAGTCTCCCACTCCCGTCGGGTGCGGCCCCGATCCGATGGGGACGACCTTGGTCTGATAACAGGTGAAGTTGTCGATGCTTGGATTCGACAGGATGTTCTGGAAGGAGCCCCAGATCGATCCGAGAGTCGGAGCGCCGATGAATCCGCACAGGGCTGAGATTATCCCGCCGACGCTCGGTATCTTGCTTGCTCCCGCGCAACCACCCGCCAGCGCAGCACCCAGTGCAGACGTCGTAACTCCTTGGATCGTCTTTATCTGATATCCATACATGTTCCAGTAGACGCCTGGTCCGTCCGTACCCCACCCTGCCGTCACTGCAGGGTCGGCAACGACGGGAAAGACCGCGCCGGTTGTATCGATGTGCTGTACAAGCAAGTTCTCCTCGAGGCTGTACGACGTGGGCAGCCGCTTGCCTTCCGCGTCGATAGCCCGCGGCTCGTGGATCCGTCCGAGCGTCACGTTTGTCCCGGCGGCGTCGCCCACGAGATCGAAACCCCCGGCGGTCGTAACAAGAGAGACATTCTCAGGCACGTCGACTCTGAAGGTGCTAGATGTCTGCCCTTCCACCAGCAGGCTCATCAGACGCGCTCCGTCTGCCAGCACCGTCGTACTCGTCTGCTGATCGGTCTCCGACGTAATCTTCACGTCGACGTCGCCCAGCGAAACGGCGGTCCCACGCTGGTCTGTGGACACCGAAATTCCGGGCTCCAGTTGCGCCGCATCAGCATCGGAGAGTCCGAGTTTTTGCTGCGCTGCAACAAATGGCGCCTCGGACGGCGTGACAACGTCGTCTGCGACCGCGGGCGCGCCCACGATGAGGGGTGCTGCAATCAGCGCTGCCGTCCCAGCGACGACAAGGCGCATTTTGGTGGTGTAATGCACCTCACTTCCTATCTGCCCATCGGGCAAGTATCGAGTTCTTGCCATACCCAGGTTTCCCACATTCGTGAGACGACGCATCCACCTTCCGTCGGATTCCACTGCGTCAGAAGTGTCCAAAGGCTGGAAGAGGAGTGACGGTCGGGCTGCGCAGCGTACGGCGCTGTAAGCGAAAGCCGGGAGGGGTGAAACGGCCCGTGACAGGCGTGTAAGAATGTGCCCCCGACAGGAATCGAACCTGCGACCTTTGGTACCGGAAACCAACGCTCTATCCCCTGAGCTACGGAGGCGTACCGATCGAGAGTATCACCGACGGCGCGCCTCGACCGCCGCGGGCGGCTGCCCGAACGGCGCCGAGGAACACGCTGAGCGGGCGGCTCGCGGCATCCGTTCGGAGCGCCGAAACACCCGTGTACTCGGCGGGCTTCTGGGCGTGCGAGGATACTCCGGTGCAACGCCTCGTGACCGCCGAACTGGACCTCGAACTCGGGGCGTCCGTCGACCTCATCTTCCAGATCACGGCGGCCCAGCCGTCGCCGGTTCTGCGAGAGGAATTGACGTTCACGCAGGGTGATCGCGTGTACACGCCGACCGAGATCATCGACCAGTCCGGAAGCCGTCTGCACCGCCTCCACGGCGAGGCCGGCCGACTCGACGTCCGCTACGAAGCGCTCATCGACGGCAACACCGCCCAGCGCGCCACGAGCGACCTCGAAGCCATCACCTACCTGCGTCCGAGCCGCTACTGCCAGTCCGACGAGGTGTTCTCGCAGGCGCGTCGCCAGTTCCGCGGTTTGCAGGGGCTCGACCTCATCACCGCGGTCAGCGAATTCGTCGCCTCCAGCACGACGTACACGCCCGGCCTCAGCCAGGGCACCGACTCGGCCGTCACCACCCTGATGACGGGCCAGGGCGTCTGCCGCGACTACGCCCACGTCGTCATCGCGCTGCTGCGCGCCATGGACATGCCGGCCCGCTACGCGGCCTGCTTCGCCCCGGGCCTTCGCCCCATGGACTTCCACGCCGTCGCCGAGGCGTACCTCGACGGCAGCTGGTACGTCATCGACGCGACCCGCCTCGCCAACCGCCGCTCGCTCGTGCGCATCGCCACCGGCCGCGACGCCGCCGACTGCGCCTTCCTCAGCTACCACGGCGGTTACGTCGGCCTGCAGCGCATGCGCGTCGACGCGTGCGTGCTGCCCGACGACACGTCCGACGTCCACTCTCAGGATGCCGCCGCCGCGGCATCCGACCCCACCCTCGACGACGTCGCCGAGCTCATCCAGCTCGCCTGAGCCGCGGGCCGGTCGTTGCGGCCGGTGGCGGATGCGCGTTCCTTGTTCAGTCTGCGCACGTGTCTGCGGTGCGGCATCCTGCTCGATTGCGGGCGACGTGGCTCGAGCGCGACCCGCAGAGACTGAATACGGCACGGCGAGAAGCGGGAGACGGGAACCGGGTGCGGTAGCGGGCGTACGCGTTCGGTATTCAGTCTGTCAGCGCGACTGCTGTGCAGCATGTCGCGGAATCATGTCGGCTTCAGCTGTCGGACGACTCACTGAGACTGAATACCGCACGTGGGGGGTGGGGGGCATGGCCCGGCACACGCCGGCGGATGCCGCGCCGACGGCGCAGGTGGGGGACAGCACCCGCCCGTAGACTTGAGGGGCTATGAATCCCGATGCCCTCTCCGCCGCCCTGCTCGCCGTCATCGCCCCGCTCGCCGAGGCGCGACGCCCCGGTTCGAGCGACGGTCTGACCGCGGCCGACCTGCCGCTGGAGCGCCCGCGCAACCGCGACCACGGCGACTGGGCATCCAACGCCGCGCTCAAGCTCGGCAAGGCGGTCGGGGCGAACCCGCGCGAATTCGCCGAGGAGATCGCCGACGCGCTCGCCGCGACCGACGGTGTAGCCAGCGTCGACGTCGCCGGCCCCGGATTCATCAACATCCGCCTCGAAGCCGGCGCCGCCGGCGCCCTCGCCAAGACGATCGTCGAGGCCGGCGCCGCGTACGGCACCAACGAGACCCAGCGCGGACAGAGCATCAACCTCGAGTTCGTCAGCGCCAACCCCACCGGTCCCATGCACATCGGGCACACCCGGTGGGCGGCGCTCGGCGACGCGATCGCGCGCGTGCTGCTGGCCAGCGGCGCAACTCTCGTGCGCGAGTTCTACATCAACGATGCGGGCGCGCAGATGGACCGCTTCGGCCGGTCGGTGCTCGCTGCCATCAAGGGCGAGCCCACTCCCGAAGACGGCTACCCCGGCTCGTACATCGGCGACCTCGCGAACCGCGTGCTCGCCGAGCTGCCCGGCATCCTGGAGCTGTCCGAGGACGAGCAGCTGGTGCAGGCGCGCGACCTGGCCTACGCCCTACAGCTCGCCGACCTGCAGGCGTCGCTGGAGAAGTTCAACGTCCACTTCGACGTCTTCTTCAGTGAGCGGACGCTCCACTCCCACGGCTCGAACGGCGAGCCCAGCCTCGTCGACGAGGCCGTCGATCGCCTGCGCGCGCAGGGTCACGTCTTCGAGCAGGATGACGCGATCTGGGTGCGCACCACCGACTTCGGCGACGACAAGGACCGTGTCATCCGCCGCTCGAACGGCGAGTACACCTACTTCGCCGCCGACGCCGCGTACTACC
>CAUPYO010000169.1:0-5433 GCA_963515565.1 uncultured Microbacterium sp. | reverse complement strand
GGCCGGGGGCGATTCCGCAGCTGGGGCGAAGCTGTTCCTCGGCGCTAACGGACACAACATCGCCATCGGTATCCCGGACGCGACGGGAGTCACCAGCGTCGATGCTTCGAAACTGCCCGCTGGCGCCGACAACGTCAGCCTGGACGGCGCCGCCGCTTTCGGTCCCCGTCCCGGCGCGCCACCGGCGAAGTCCGATGACGCTGCGACGCAGGCTGATCTTTCGCAGCACGTGTCACCGCCGCTCGTTCAGGTTTCAGGGGCGAGCGATCTGAAGGACACGACGGTGCAAGCCGATTCGTCCTCGGGTGAGAGTTCGACGGGGCCGGCAGTCCCTGGTGGGGGCGACTCCGCGGACGGCTCTGCGCAGCCTGCCCCCAAAGAAGCAAAACGCTCGGCATTCATCCAAGTGGGGCCCTCCACTTCCTCCGTGATGACCGCGGCGCTCATTCGTCCCGCCGTTTCTTCCCGAGCGAGCACCCCGACGTGCTCCGTCCCGCGCCTACAACCCACCCTGCAGGCCATGCAGCCCTCCAATGCACAGGTCGACTGGGCGACGCAGATGGCGGAGCAGGGACTTCTCACCGGTCCCGCTTACGCTCGACCCGCCAACTTTGCGAGCATGGGGCTCGTCTCATACTCGCCGAGCGATGACTTCTCGCCCATCGCGCTCGAGCACCCCTCCTCTGACGACTGGTCGACCGTACCTCGGTCGGTGATGCTCGCGATCGGGGCCCAGGAGTCCAATTTCAATCAGGCGTCGTGGCACGCGTTGCCGGGACTTGCGGGAGATCCGCTGATCGCCGACTACTACGGTGCCGGTGACTCGATCGACACGATCGACTACCCCGACGCTGACTGCGGCTACGGTGTCGCGCAGGTGACGACGGGCATGCACGCCGCCGACACGTCTATCTCTCACCCCGGCCAGATGAAGGTCGCCGCCGACTACGAAGAGAACATCGCGGCCGGCCTGAACATCCTCCAGGCGACGTGGAACCAGCTGTACGACGCCGGCATCACCGCGAACGGCGGCGACCCGCGCTACCTCGAGAACTGGTACTTCGCCGCGTGGGCCTACAACACGGGCGTCCAGCCGACGGCGAGGTTCGGCAACACTTCCGGATGCACCCCCGGTCCCACCTGCGCAGGCCCCGACGGGACGTGGGGGCTGGGGTGGTCCAATAACCCTCGCAACCCTGACTACGATCCCTCGCGCGCGCCGTACCTCAAGGACACCTACGGTGACGCCGCCCACCCGTCAAGCTGGCCGTACCAAGAGCGAATCATGGGATGGATGGGGTCACCGCTCATCCGCTATGGCCACGTCGCCTACGACACCCCCGATTACCACGGTGGGAACAGTTGGCTCCAGATCCCCGGCGTCAACAGCATGTGTTCCAGCGACAATCACTGCGATCCCGCCAACGCCGCGGGCGGCTACTGCAACCTGAGCGATTCCGAATGCTGGTGGCATCAGCCCGTGACGTGGGTGAGCAACTGCAGCTCCACGTGCGCGACGGCCGCATACGAGGACGGTGCGGGTTCGACGGAACCGAGCTACACAGACCCGTATCCGCCCACCTGCAATCAGGACACCTCAAAGGTCCCATCGGGATCGATCATCGTCGACGATTTGGCAGACCCCACGCAGAATCGGCAGGGGTGCGCAGGGATGAACTGGGCCAACGGAGGCAGCTTCAGCTATAGCCCAGGAACGAACAGTTCAGGCGACCCGGTCGGCAACATCGACACCCACCAGCTCGGGTCCGGCTTCGGTGGACACATCCTCTTCACCCACACCGAACCCGCCAGCTCGACCAGCCTCATCAATACGGGGACGTGGACACCGAACCTGCCCAGCCTGCAGTACTACAAGGTCAAGGTCCACATCCCGCACTCCGGCGCCACCGCGACCGACGTCGTCTACACCATCAACCCCGGCGGCTCGGCGGCGCCCTGGAAGATCCGCGTCAATCAGGACTGGGAATCGGAACAGTGGGTGACGATCGGGACGTTCGCCATGCAGAACGGCGGCAATGTTCAACTCAGTAACGCCAGCTCGATGGCAGCCGGCGAGTACGACGTCGCCTTCGACGCCATCGCCTTCGTTCCCCAGGGCGGCACTCCCGGCCAGCCCATCGGCGGGCCTCCAGGGATCCAAGACGCACCGAAGGGGTCGAACCCGCGTGGGTGAACTGCCGATGCGTCCGGCGCACAGAGGGTGACCCCCGTCGACACCGCTTCCACGCCGCGGTTCGACGCACCCCTCGTCAAATCTGGGTCCACACATGTCTTCACGCGGCACTCGACGGATCGATTCCGTCCGACGTGACGACGGGGCGGCTGCAGCAGATCAGCGATCACGCCCTGCGGAATCGAGCTGCATCGCTCCGGGGCCGGCTGACGGTCGTGACGCCTGTCGCCTCACGATGATGCGGATGCCGCTCCGGGCGTCACCGAGTACAGGCTGCGAACGGCCTGTTCTGCGCCGGCGCCGTCGCGGGCGGCCACGAGATCGCGAAGACGCTGCCAGTTCTCTCTCCGCGGCGCGGGCTGTGCCCGTACGCCCGACCATCCCCGGAGGTTGCGTTGAGCAGCGATCGAGGTCTCGTGGATGATCGCCATGAAGACGGCGTTGCCAGTTGCCCGACAGGCGACCACGCCCAGCGCGGATGCCGCGGCGAACACCGCAGCAGGATCGTCGTTGTCGATGCCGTCGACAGCGGCATCCACCGTCGCGACGATCTCGGCGAGTTGGTCGTCCGAGCAGCGCGACAGTGCCAGATACAGCGCGTTGCCGAGGACATACGCCGAGAACTCGCCGGTGTCGCGTCGGAGGGCGTCATCGGGAGCGGTGACCTTCGTGTGGCGCCCGACCGCGATCTCGACGAGGCCGAAACGTTCCAACCGCTGCAGCGCTTCGCGCACCGGCGTTCTCGACACCCCGAGTTGGCGGGCGAGTTCCACGTCGCGGAGCCGGTGCCCAGGCGGGAACCTGCCGTCTACGATCGCGTCACCGATGCGGGCGTAGACCTCGTCGCTCAATATCATCCCGCTGGCGAGCTCAATAGGGGAGAGGTCGTCACTCATCTCCCCTGAATGGTACGACGGGCTGCGCGGCCGCAACAGATACTCACTGTGCGCCGCACCCGTCTGTCGGGGTCGCAGTAGCGTGGCTGTCATGAGCGAATCCGAGCGCACCACCATCGTCGTTTCGGGCGCCGGCACCGGGATCGGTCGTGCCACGGCCCTGCGGCTCGCGGGCGCGGGGCGCCATGTCACCCTGGTCGGCCGCCGGCGCGACAAGCTCGAAGAGGTCGCCGCGTCTGCCCCGCAGAGCTTCCTGGTGGTCGACGCCGACAACAGCACGCCCGACGGCGCCCGACGGGTCGCGGATGCCGTGTTCACGGCGGGCCTCGGCTGCGCGGGCGTTGTCGCGTCGGCGGGCGGCAATGCGCCCGCGGCATCCGACGAGTCTCTGGAGGCGATCCGCGACCATTGGCACGCCAGCTTCGACCTCAACGTCATGACCGCGGTCCTTCTGGTCGAGGCTCTGCGCCCGTCGCTCGAGGCTCACGCCGGGCGAGTGGTCCTTCTCTCATCTGTGTCGGCGCTGCGTGGATCGCGCACGGGAGCCTACGGCGCGTCGAAAGCGGCACTGCACGCGTGGATGTTCGACCTGGCGGCGCAACTCGGTCGATCGGGCGGAACCGCCAACGTGGTCGCCCCCGGTTTCGTGCCGGGCACGGAGTTCTGGGCCGGTGTCTCCGACGAGGTCGTGCAGAACCGCATCGCCCAGACCCTCGTCGGCCGTGTGGGCGACGCCGATGAGATCGCCGGCCTCATCGCCTGGCTGCTCGGGCCGGACGCCGGCTGGGTGAGCGCTCAGATCATCTCTCCGAACGGCGGAATGGTGCTCGGACGCTGAGAGACGTCACAGACCCCGTCGGGCTTGCGACCTTTGGTGGGTATCTTGCAACGTTTGTGTCACCTTGTCTCATCTGCTAATGCGCGCGATGAGCCCGCGCGTTAGCGTGGACCCCGTCGGCGCACTCGCGTCGTCGTCGCACGTCAGTAAGGCAGTTCATGAGCACCAGCGGTACCGTCAAGTGGTTCAACTCGGAGAAGGGCTTCGGGTTCATCGCTCCCGATGAGGGCGGCGCAGACGTCTTCGCCCACTATTCCGCCATCGAATCGAGCGGCTACCGCTCGCTCGAGGAAAACCAGCGCGTCGAGTTCGAGATCGCCCAGGGCCCCAAGGGCCTGCAGGCGGAGAACATCCGACCCCTGTGAATGCGACGGCCCGCTCTTCGCGGGCCGACCTCGCCTTCTGAAGCCGCCGTCCGCCTTTTCGGCAGACGGCGGCTTCATTCTCTTTTGCGCCCGATTCAGCGGTCACTCGAGGTCGAGTCGTACGACTTTCTCGGCGCCGATGGCGCTCGCTGCCACCGCGGCCACGAACTCGTCATAGTCGGGCAGGATCGCCGGCATGCGCGCCGACGCTCCCGGCTCACCGAGCAGCCAGCGATGCTTGCGGCCCGTGCCTTCGACGATGACCAGGGTGCGCCGCGGATACGACGGCGGGCTCAGCTGCACTGCGCGCTGTTGCGCATAGATGAAGACCTGGCCGTCGACGGTCAGTGAACCCGTACCGACGTCGATGCGCGAGGGAACCGAGCGGGTCTTTCCCGCCGTGATCATCGCCAGTGCGGCGATGATCACCGTGAGCACTCCGAGCATCGGAGCAACGATGATCAGCGCGATCTCGCGATCGTCCTCGACCAGAATCCCCGAGGCGGCCACTGCGACGGTGATGATCGCGACGATGGCGAGCGCACCCGCCACGAAGCCAGCCCGGCGGGCGCGTTGGCGGATCGATGCCGAATTGGGTGAAAAGCTCCGTGGCGCCGACGAGAACCCGGTGCCCGTCTCGGCCTGTCCCGCGGCGGCTACGCGCGCCGACAGGGGAGCGAGCAGAGCCATCAACTCCGTGAAGCCCCCTCGCGTCAGTGCGACGTTGACCTCGTCGCGTCGACCGGCCGACTCGACGATCAGGGTGCGGTCCACTCCCGAAGGAATGCCGTTCGTGTAGCGCTTGGTGATGCGGCTGGAGAAGGTCGACGTCGCGCGGTCCCACCGGTGGAGGAGCTGGCCGGGTCGACGGATCTCGACCGATGCGGCATCCACGACCACGCGGGTGTTGGACTGCCACAGCGCGCTGCCCCAGATCAGGACGACCACGATCACCGCGGCCAGGATCGCGAGTGTTGCGCGAGTCGATCTGTTCGTGGTGACCGGCAACATCGAGGGGAGCAGGAACAGCGCCGCCGAGCCAAGCACCGCCGACAGGACGAGGGCGCCCAGCGCGCGCCGGGCGAGCGAGCCGCGGAAGGTGACGCGCTCGCCCGGCGCGGGGGTTGTCATCGCGCGGCG
>CAUPYO010000168.1:0-5476 GCA_963515565.1 uncultured Microbacterium sp. | reverse complement strand
GCGCACGGTCGAGCCGGTCGCGATGATCACGTTGTCGAACGTGACCTCCTCGGTGGACCCGTCCGACTTCGTGACCGTGATCGCCTTGGGGCCGGTGAACGAGCCGCGTCCCTCGAACTCGGTGACCTTGTTCTTCTTCATCAGGTAGTGGATGCCCTTGACGCGGCCGTCGGCCACGACGCGCGAGCGGTCCCAGGCCTTGCCGAAGTCGAGCGTGAACTCACCCGAGATACCGAAGAAGTCTGCCTTGTGCTTCAGGGTGTGGGCGATCTCGGCATTCTTCAGGAGCGCCTTGGAGGGAATGCAGCCGACGTTGAGGCACACACCACCCCAGTACTTCTCTTCGATGATGGCGACGGACTGGCCGAGCTGAGCGGCACGAACCGCCGCAACATAGCCACCAGGGCCGGCACCGAGGACGACGACGTTGAAATGAGGCATGCTCCCAGCCTAGTCCTCGGGGGTGGCCCGGGCCCGCCGCACGAGGACGGCCACGAGGGCGCCGAGGGCCCCCACGGCGATGACACCGAGGACAGCCCAGACGAAGGTCGGCACACCCTCGTCTGGTGTCGCCGGGACGGTCGCGGAACCCGACGTCGGCGATGCCGGAACAGCCGGCGTGGCGGCTCCTCCCGAGGCGCTGCCGGTCACGGTGAAGGTGTACTGACCCGAGACAGGATGCCCGTCGCTGGAGACGACCCGCCAGATCACGGTGACGGGGCCGGTGGGTGTGCCGGCCACGGGCTGCAGGAGCCGCGTGCCGTCCAGTTTCGGGTCGCCGTCGGTGAGGGAGGTGCCCGCCGCATCGGTGACCACCACCTGCGTCGCGCCGGGCTGGTCGATGAGCACGCCGCTGAAGGTCATCGTGATCTCGCTCGGAAGTGCGTCGACGGTGCCGTTCACCGCAGGTGAGGCGCCGAGGAGCTCATCGTGCGCCCACGCCGGCGAGGCGACGGTCAGCGACAGGCCGCCGAGAAGTAGCGCGAAGGCGGCGACGAGAACGGAGCGGAACGTGTGAACTCTGTGTGACATCACACGCTCGAGCCTATCCGCGGGTGTTGTGAGCGCGGCGTGCGTTCTCGCGGACGCAGGCATGACGTGCACCGAGGGACGTTTCGGGGGGTTCGCAGCTCCGGTCGATCCGTTAGGGTGAAGAGGAAGGAGGCCATGGTGGAAGACAATGCGCGCGACGCTGGTGGCAGCGGCATCCGACGCGACGCCGGAGGCGGCGGCTCAGCCGACACGACTCAGACGTTCGGTCACGATTCGGACCTGTCCTTCGTCCCCTTCGGGACCGACCTCACCGACGTCGAGAGCGAGGCGATCAACGCCCTGCCCTCGCGTGCGGCGCTGCTGCTCGTACGGTCGGGTCCGACCGCGGGTGCGCGGTACCTGCTCGACACCGATGTGACCACGGTGGGCCGCCATCCCGAAGCCGACATCTTCTTCGACGACGTGACCGTTTCGCGTCGACACGCGGAGATCACGCGCACCGGCACGGTCTTCGAGTTGGTCGATCAGCGTTCGCTCAACGGGACGTACGTCAACGGCGAACGCGTCGACCGTGCGATCCTCATCGACGGCGCCGAGGTGCGCATCGGCAAGTTCCGCCTCAACTTCTTCGCGTCGCCGGTTGATCGCGGACAGGTGACGAGCGGGTGAGCCCGGCCCCCTCGCCCCGTGGACGCGCGTCGTCCACGGGTTACCTCAGCATTGGTCAGGTGCTCGCGCGACTGACCCCTGAGTTCTGCGACCTCAGCGCCAGCAAGTTGCGCTACCTCGAAGTGCAGGGCATCGTCTCGCCGCTTCGTACCGAGTCGGGCTACCGGAAGTTCTCTCCGGTCGATCTCGATCGCCTGCGCACTGCCCTCACCCTGCAGCGCGATCACTACATGCCACTCGCGCGGATTCGCGAGTATCTCGACGAGCAGCAGAAGAAGGGCGCCATCGCGCCGCCCGCTCCCGCCTCGATCGTGACCGCCCCGCGCCGATACCGCCGCGAAGAGTTGCTGCAGGCCGCCTCTGCGCCCGCGGCGCTCTTGAACGACGCTGTCCGTGCGGGACTCATCCCCGCGTCGGAGAGCTACGACGACAAGGCGCTCGGCGTACTCCGCGCACTCGTGGCCCTCGACGGTCACGGCATCCAGCCCCGTCACGTGCGCGGCGTCCGTCAGGCCGCCGAACGCGAGGTCGCCCTCGTCGAGAGCGCGTTGACGCCGCTGCTGCGTCGAATGGATGCCGCGTCGCGGGCACGTGCCGGCGAACTCGCCCCCGAACTTCTGCGGCGACTCGACGAGGTGCGCACCGCGTTCGTGCACGCCGCGCTCGATCGCATCGTGTCATGACGACGCGACACGCCGCCGCGTCGGATGCGGATGTCGTTGCCGCGGGCACCGCGCTGATCTACCGTGGAGAAAACGACAGACCGTCCGGGTGGAGGCGAGCATGACCGCGCACGATGCGCCGAGTGAACTTCGGTTCGCCACAGACCTGCTTTTCACCGACGGGCTGCCCCAGATGGACGACGAGGTCGGCTACCGCGGCGCGGTCGCCGCTCGCGCCGCCGGCATCACGTACCGCCAGCTCGACTACTGGGCGCGGACCGAACTCGTTCAGCCCACCGTCCGCGGCGCCAGCGGTTCGGGATCGCAGCGGCTGTACGGCTTCCGCGACATCCTCGTGCTGAAGCTCGTCAAGCGTCTGCTGGACACGGGAATCTCCCTCCAGCAGATCCGCACGGCTGTCGAGCAGCTGCGCGCTGCCGGCATCCGCGATCTGGCCGGGACGACCCTGATGAGCGACGGGGCCTCCGTGTACCTGTGCACCTCCAACGACGAGGTCATCGACCTCGTCAGCCGCGGTCAGGGCGTGTTCGGCATCGCCGTCGGCAAGGTGCTCCACGAGGTGGAGTCGACCCTGCTCGATTTCGACCCGCAGGCGCCCGACCCGGTCGACGAGCTCGCAGCCCGTCGCTCGGTCAAGTCGGCCTGATCGGTCACGTCGGCGTGATCGTCCGACGCGCGGGGTTCTAGGCGCGCTGTTCGCCGGCGCTGATGCGGCCGGTGCGCATGACGCGGTCCAGGAGCGCGTCGAAGTCGCCGGCCAGTTCCTGCGCCGAGTCGCCGGGCCAGATGTGCAGCGGCTTGGCCGCGCCCTGAGCCTGCTGCAGTGACGTGCGCTCCGGAAGCTGGGGCGAGAGCACCAGCGGGCCGAACATGTCGCGCAGTTCCTTGATGCGGAACTGGTGCTCGATCGACTGCGGGCGCACGCGATTGACGACGATGCCCAGCGGCTGCAGGCGCGGGGAGAGCCCGCGACGGATCTCCTCGATCGCGCGCAGCGCACGGTCGGCGGCGGCGACGGAGAAAAGACCCGGTTCAGTGACCACGACGACGCGGTCGGATGCCGCCCACGCTGTGCGAGTGAGTGCGTTCAACGAGGGCGCGCAGTCGATCAGCACGAGGTCGTAGTCACCCTCGATCGTCGCGAGTGCCTCTTCGAGCTTCCACACATCGCGCACACTCGGGTGCGGGCCGTCGAAGTTGATCGCCGAGGGGCTGCCGATCATGACGTCGATCGTGCCCGGATGCACCTTCGCCCAGCCGCTGGAGGTGATCGCTTGGCGAACCACCTTCTCCTTGGGGTTGGCGAGCACATCGGCGACGTTCAGTCGCCCCGCCACCTGGATATCCATGCCCGTCGACACGTCGGACTGCGGGTCGAGGTCGACGACGAGAGTCCGCACCCCTCGAGCGAACGCTGCGGATGCGAGGCCGAGAGTCACGGTCGTCTTGCCGACACCCCCCTTGAGCGAGGAGACGGAGAGTACGTGCACGAGGCTCTACGTTACCTTCCCCTAGGCTGTGAGGACACTCAGACCCCCGTGAAAGTGGGCGGGTCGGGCAATCGGCGTCTCTCGGACGCCGGGAGCCACTCAGAGAAGAGGTGCGCGTGTTCCGCAAGATTCTGGTGGCCAACCGCGGAGAGATCGCGATCCGTGCCTTCCGAGCCGCCTTCGAACTCGGTGCCCGCACGGTCGCGGTCTACCCCTACGAAGACCGGTACTCGCTCCATCGGCTGAAAGCCGACGAGGCGTACCAGATCGGCACGGTCGGTCAGCCGGTGCGCGCGTACCTCGACGTCGATGAGATCATCCGGGTCGCGAAGGAGTCGGGCGCCGACGCGATCTACCCCGGATACGGCTTCTTGTCGGAGAATCCCGAGCTCGCCTCCGCCGCAGCTGCGCACGGCATCGTGTTCATCGGTCCGCCGTCGCGAGCGCTGGAGATGGCGGGCAACAAGGTGACGGCGAAGGAGCATGCGATCGCGGCCGGCGTGCCCGTGCTGCGCTCGACGGCGGCATCCGCTGATGTCGATGCTCTGGTCGCCCAGGCGGACGACATCGGATTTCCGATCTTCGTCAAGGCCGTCGCCGGCGGCGGAGGCCGGGGGATGCGTCGGGTGGAGACGAAGCAGCAGCTCGCGCCGGCGATGGCCGAGGCCATGCGCGAGGCCGACAGCGCGTTCGGCGACGCGCGCGTCTTCCTCGAGCAGGCCGTGCAGCGGCCGCGCCACGTCGAGGTTCAGATCCTCGCCGACAAGGCCGGCGAGACCGTGCACCTGTTCGAACGCGACTGCTCGGTGCAGCGTCGCCACCAGAAGGTGATCGAGATCGCGCCGGCGCCGAATCTCGCCGACGATGTCCGTGAGAGCCTGCACGCTCACGCGGTCGCCTTCGCGAGGTCGATCGGCTACGAGAATGCCGGCACGGTCGAGTTCCTGCTCGAGACCGCCGGACCTCGCGCGGGCGAGATCGTGTTCATCGAGATGAACCCGCGCATCCAGGTCGAGCACACCGTCACCGAAGAGGTCACCGACGTCGACCTCGTGCAGTCGCAGATGCGTATCGCTGCGGGGGAGAGCCTCGCCGACCTCGGCCTGCATCAGGACGACATCCGCCTGCGCGGAGCGGCGCTGCAGTGCCGCATCACGACGGAGGATCCGATGCAGGGCTTCCGCCCCGACACCGGCAAGATCACCACGTACCGCTCGCCGGGTGGTGCCGGCATCCGCCTCGACGGCGGCACGACTGCCGCGGGCTCGCAGGTGAGCCCGCATTTCGATTCGATGCTCGCGAAGCTCACCTGCCGAGGACGTGACTTCGCCGCCGCCGTCGTGCGCTCGCGGCGGGCGCTGGCCGAGTTCCGCATCCGCGGCGTCTCGACGAACATCCCCTTCCTCCAGGCTGTGCTCGATGACCCCGCCTTCGTGGCCGGAGATGTGAGCACCTCGTTCATCGACGAGCGACCCGAACTGCTGCGCGGGAGGGAGTCGAAGGACCGCGGCTCGAAGATCATCTCCTGGCTCGCCGACACCACCGTCAACCGCCCGAACGGCGACAACCCGCTGTCGGTGGATCCCGTCACGAAGCTGCCGGCGCTCGACCTCGGTGCAGAGCCGGCACCGGGTTCACGAC
>CAUPYO010000167.1:0-5509 GCA_963515565.1 uncultured Microbacterium sp. | reverse complement strand
ATGCCGTTGAACAGCGTGAACACGTTGGCGCGGATGATGCTCGCGGCGCTGCGACTGGTCTCCGCCCGGTAGGCATTCGATCTGCCGTCCGCGGCCCGGGTCGCCGCTTCTTCGGCACTCAGGCCGACGGCGGGATCGACCTCCTCGGTCTCGGGCTCGATCGTCTCCCCAGAGGTGGTCATGGCTTCACCCTAAAGGAGCGGCGCGGCTCGTGTGCCCACGAGTTCCGCGCCGCTCCCGATGAGGTGAGATCCGTCGGTCAGCCCTTGGTCGCCCCGGCCAGCAGACCGCGGACGAAGAAGCGCTGCAGCGCGAAGAAGACCACCAACGGGACGATGATCGAGATGAAGGTTCCGGCCGCCTGCAGGAACCATTGGTCGCCCCACGTGCCCGACAGCGAGTTGAGCGACTGGGTGATGGGCAGCGATGACGATGGCGCGAAGATCGTCGCCACCAGCAGGTCGTTCCACACCCAGATGAACTCCAGCACCGCGAACGACGCCAACGCGGGAGCGGCCAGCGGCAGGATCATCCGGAAGAAGATCTGTCCGTGTCCGGCCCCGTCCACCCGCGCCGCCTCGATGACCTCGCTGGGGATCTCGGCGATGAAGTTGTGCAGCAGGAACACCGCGAGCGGCAGAGCGAAGATCGTGTGCGCGACCCACACCGTCGCGAAGCTGTGCTCCAATCCGCGCAGGTCCAGAGGCGGGAACACCGTGACGTCGCCGATCGTCATGCCGCGCGAGAACAGGCTCAACAGCGGCACCAGGGCCATCTGCAGCGGCACGATCTGCAGAGCGAACACCGCGATGAAAGCGATGTTGCGCCCCCGGAAGTCGATCCACGCGAAGGCGTACGCCAACAGCGAGGCGATGGCGAGAGCGAAGAACACGACCGGGATGGTGATCGCCAGCGAGTTCAGGAACGACTCCGCGAGCGTCAGCGCCGTCCCGCCCGAGGTGAGGGCCTTCTGGTAGTTGTCCAGCGTGAAGGCAGGGTCGACGAAGACCGACCACCATCCGGTGCTCTGCACGTCCGATCCGGGGCGGAACGACGTGACGAACAGGCCGAACGTCGGGATCGTCCAGAAGATCGCGATGATGAGCGCCGCGATCGTGGCCCCCTTCGAGCTCAGCCGCTTACGCGCCATGGCCTCGTGCTTGCGCGTCGCGCGGGAGACCTGCCGTGCCGTACGGGTGTCGGCGACGGGCTCGATGATATCGACGCTGGTGCTCATCGGATCTCCCTCTGCTTCCGGATCTGGATGATGTTGAAGACGATCAGCGGTGTGACGAAGATGAACAGCACGACGGCGAGAGCGGCGGCGTGGCCGTAGCTCTGGAACCGCTGCTGCTGATTGACCATCTCGAAGGCGAGCACCGACGTGTTCGCGCGCCCACCGGTCATCACGGCGACGATGTCGTAGATCTTCAGCGCGGCGATGGCGACAGTGGTGACGACGACCACGATCGAGGAGCGGATGCCGGGGACGGTGACGTTGCGGAACCTGTCCCACGCGTTCGCGCCGTCGAGTTCGGCGGCCTCCATCTGCTCCGGCGGCACCGCTTTGATCGCGGCCGAAAGGATGACCATCGCAAGCCCGGTCTGGCTCCAGATGAACACCACCATCAGCAGCAGGCTGTTCACGAGCGGGGTCACGCTCAACCACGCCACGGGGTCACCGCCGAACGCGGTGATGATCGCGTTCAACAGACCGAGCTGGTCGCCCTGGCGGTAGTCGTACATGAACTTCCAGATGATGCCGGCGCCGACGAACGAGATGGCGAACGGCATGAAGATGAGCACCTTCAAGAAGCGCTCCCCCGCCGCCCGGTCGATGAAGACGGCGTACGCGAGACCCACGACCGTCGCGATCGTGGGGCAGATGAGCACCCAGATGACGGTGTTGATCACCGACCACGTGCCCTCGGGCTGAGTGAACACCCAGGCGTAGTTCTCGAAGCCGACGAACTCGGCGCCGGTCTTGTCGTAGAACGACTGCACGAACGTCGCGATGAACGGATAGATCAGACCGATCAGCAGCAGTACGGCAGCCGGAGCGGCGAACAGCACCAGCTGGAAGAGGTACCCGGCCCCCTTGCGCGCGCGATAGTCGAGCAGGAACAGCGCACCGCCGGCGACCAGGGCGATCGCGAGGACGTAGATGAACGCGTTCTGGTAGGGACGCAGCAGCATCAGGGCGATGATCGGGATCACGAAGCACGCCACGAGCCGGATCCAGAAGTAGAGGCGGCCCGGGCGCGGCGCGTACTCGATGAGCAGCAGCAGAACGCCCACGACAGCGCCGAAGACGACCAGGATGATCGGGATCTGGACCAGGGGGCCCATCACGCCGAGCCACTGGAAGAAGGCGGTGAGCGAGACGCCCGGAATGACGATCTTGGCAGGATCGGCGACGGGCTTACTGATCAGCAGCAGCGCGACCAGGGCCAGGACGACCACGAGGGCGCCGGTGGCGATACCCGCCGTAGCCCGGGGTGAGAAGGCGCGGCGCCTGCCCGGCGGAGGCGTGGGGCCGTCCGTCTGGGAGCGCGTCGGCGCGGTGGTGGGTGCGGACATCGATGAGCCTCCGTGTGCTTCGTCGGACGCGGGACAAGAAAGAGGAGAGCGCGGCGGGTGCCGCGGGCGGGATGCCGGGTGAAGGCCATCCCGCCCGCAGCCTCACGCTCGGGGCGCGATCAGTTGCTGTAGCCGGCCTGGATGTCGCTCAGGACCGTGGTCTGGTCCTTGCCGTCGATCCAGTCGACCATGCCCTTCCAGAACGAACCGGAACCGACCGTGGCGGGCATGAGGTCGGAGGCGTCGAAGCGGACCGTGGTGTTCGGGTCCTGCAGCAGCTTCATCGCCTCGGTGAGGAACTCGCTCGAGGCCTTGCTCGGGTCGGCCTTGAGGTTGGCCGAGATGGCGCCACCCTCACTGACACGAGCGTTGGCGAACTCGGGCGTCGACATGAACTCGAGCACCTTCTGGGTGGCGTCGCTGTCCGAGAAACCGGCGACGAACTCGCCACCGACCTCGATCGTGGCCGCACCCTCCTTGTAGCCGGGGAGCACGAACGCGTAGACGTCGCCATCGGGCGCGATCTTCGGGGTCTGACCCGACGCCGTCTTCACCGTGAGGAAGTTCGCGGTGAGGAACGAGGCCTGGTGGGTCATCGGGCACGAGCCGTCGGCGACCTTGGCGGCAACGTCGCCGAACGCGGTGCTGTTGATGCTCTTGACGTCGCCGTAGCCGGCGTTGACATACGCCGGGTTGAGCAGGATGTCACCCACCGCTGTGAAGGCGTCGGCGATCGGCTTGTCGGTGAACTTGACCGAGCCGTCGACCCACTTGTCGTAGACGTCCGGGCCGGACTGACGCAGGACGAGGTCCTCGATCCAGTCGGTGCCCGGCCAGCCCGACGCACCGCCCGACTCGAAGCCGGCGCACCAGGGTGCGGTGCCGGTCTTCTCCTGGATGGTCTTGGTCAGGGTCAGCAGTTCGTCCCACGTCTTGGGCGGCTGTACACCCCACTCCTTGAACTTGGCGGGCGAGTACCAGACGTAGCCCTTGATGTTCGCGAGCATCGGAGCCGAGTAGAACTTGCCGTCGAAGGTGCCGTACTTCTTCCAGTCGGGCGACCAGTTGGCATCCACGTTGTCCTCGACCGCCTTCGGCGCCGTCTTGACATCGCCGGTGCCGACGAGCGTCTTCAGCAGACCCGGCTGCGGGACGATCGCGATATCGGGCGCGTCGCCACCGGTGACCTTGGTGACGATGTTCTGCTCGAAGCTCTTGTCACCCGTGTACTGCACGGTGACTCCGCTCGTCTTGCTCCAGTCGTCGAAAACCTTCTGCAGCGCATCGGCCTCGGATCCGGTGATACCTCCGGAGATCCGAACCGTCCCCCCGGCCGCCCCCGACCCGCTCGCACCGCCGCCACTGGTACCGCCTTCCGCGCAGCCGGCCAATGCAAATGCCGCTACGCCCATGATGGCAAGAGGCGCAATCCAGCGCCGCCGTGACATCCCCATGTGATTCCTCCTCATTGAGTGCTCGGATCATTCCTGGTGCACACGGCTCCATTCCGGAACCGATTCCAGGCCAAGGTATTGGACACGCTCCCACGACACAAGCCAGCGATTGTCACAACCCGATAACAACGACTTTCGCGCGGAACGATCGCCCAGCAAAATGAGAACAACCGGTTCCATACTTGACCGTGAGAACGACGGCTGAATCAGCTCAAGGAGGAGCGCCAATGGCGGGCATCGCGGAGGTTGCCGCCCAGGCGGGCGTCTCGAAGGCCACGGCGAGCCGCGCCCTCAGTGGTGCCGGATATGTGTCGGAGACGACCAAATCCCGGGTGCAGGCGGCTGCCGCCGAGCTCGGTTACGTGCCGTCGGCCGGTGCGGTGGGGTTGGCCACCGGACGCACCCAGAACGTCGGCGTGGTCATGCCGTACGTCAACCGGTGGTTCTTCGCCGAGGTGCTCGAAGGCATCCAGCAGGCTCTCCTGGAGCGCGGCCTGGATCTGACTCTCTACGACGCGAAACCGGGCACTGACGGGCGGGCGCGCATCTTCGACGACTTCTTGGCCCGCAAACGATTCGATGGGCTCATCGCCGTCGGGCTGGAACCCGTCGACCACGAATTGGAGCGGTTGACGCGCATCGATCGGCCGATCGTCAGCGTGGTGGGATCGAGCGATCTGACCAGCGTCGTCGCCGTCGACGACGACTACGCGGCGAGGCGCGCCACGGAGCACCTCATCGCCCTCGGCCATCGCGACATCGCTTTCGTCGGCGGCGCACCGCAGAGCCACTGGGCGCACGTCGACCAAGAGCGTCTTGCCGGCTACCAGCACGCGATGCGAGAAGCGGGGCTGTCGCAGTTCCTGCGCCATGCCCACTCGGAAGTCACCCTGCCCGACGGCTATGCCGCCGCGGCCGATCTGCTCAGCGACGCGCGCCACCGCCCGACGGCCATCGTCGGGGTGTGCGACGAGGTGGCGATCGGCACGATCATCGCGGCCCAGCGCCTCGGCATCCAAGTGCCCTCTGCCCTCAGTGTCGTCGGCATCGACGACCACGAGTTCGCCGAGATGTTCGCTCTCACCACTCTCCAGCAGATGCCGCGCGATCAGGGGCGCGCCGCCGTCCGTGTGCTGCTCGCGGAGATCGCGGAGCCCGGCCGCGAGCGCACAGAGCTGCGCGTTCCCGCACGGCTCGTCGTACGCAATTCGACCGCACCGCTCGGACACTCCGACGACAGCTGACCCCCACATACGCGGAAGACCCCCGGGCACGCCCGGGGGTCTTCGCTGCAGTTCTTCGAGAAGAGCTGATTACTTCAGGGTCACCGTCGCGCCGGCTTCCTCGAGGGCAGCCTTCGCCTTCTCGGCGGTCTCCTTGTTCGCGCCTTCGAGCACGGCCTTGGGGGCACCGTCGACGACAGCCTTGGCCTCGCCGAGGCCGAGCGAGGTGAGCTCGCGGACCGTCTTGATGAC
>CAUPYO010000166.1:0-5514 GCA_963515565.1 uncultured Microbacterium sp. | reverse complement strand
GTCCAGGGCCCCTTCACCGCGTACGTGCAGGCCGACCTCATCCAGCACCACGCGCTGAAGGCATCGGAAGGCAAGACCTACGCCGAGCTCGGCAAGGATGACCCGGTGCGCGCCACCATGATGAACGCGTCGTTCCTGCGCGCATCGCTGTTCACCTCGGTCGTCTCCTTCGGTGTCGCGGCCTTCGCGATGGGAGTCGGCATCCTGTCGGTCCTTTTCGGGGCTGCCCTCACCCGCCTTGCCTCGGTGCCGGTGATCGTGCGCCGCTCCAGCGTCACCAGGGCCTGACCGCCGATCTCCCCCCACTCGAAACGGGTCCGCATCTCCTGCGGGCCCGTTTCGTTGTGTGCGGCGCGCTGACATGATGGCAGTCACATGAAGCCGATCGATGCGCTGCGCGAGATCGCGAGCCTGCTCGAACGGGAGCGGGCATCGCGGTATCGCTCCGCCGCGTTCCGAGCGGCCGCCGCGGCGATCGCGGACCTCACCGAAGACCAGTTGGCGGATGCCGCCGAGCTGCGCCGCCGCAAGGGAATCGGTGATTCTTCTTTTCGAGTCATCCAGCAGGCGCTGGCCGGCCGGGTGCCCGACTACCTCGTCGAACTCCGTGAGCGGTATGCGCCCGCCGCGTCAGAGTTGCGCGCGGCGCTCAGAGGCGACCTGCACTGCCATTCGGACTGGTCGGACGGCACGACCCCGATCGCTGAGATGGTGGCAGCCGCCCGTGCGCTCGGGCACGAGTATCTCGCGCTGACCGATCACTCGCCCCGGCTCCGCGTCGCGAACGGCCTGACGGCGGAGCGGCTGCGGGCGCAACTAGGTGAGCTTCCGCCATTCACAGGCGACGGATTCACGCTGCTCAGTGGCATCGAGGTAGACATCCTCGACGATGGGCGCCTGGATCAGGATCCGGCGCTGCTTGAGCGTCTCGACGTCGTGGTCGCGTCGGTGCACTCGCGGCTCCGTCTGGAGGCGCCCGCGATGACCCGACGGATGGTGACCGCGGTGTCGAGTGGACACATGAACGTCCTGGGGCACGTGACAGGTCGGCTGGTGCGTGGTGAGCGCGGCACCCGTCCGCCGTCGACCTTCGACGCCCGAGCGGTGTTCGCCGCATGCGCTGCGCACGACGTTGCGGTGGAGATCAATGCGCGGCCCGAACGCGAAGATCCTCCCGACGACCTCATCGCGCTGGCGTTGTCGGAAGGATGTCTCTTCTCGATCGACTCCGATGCGCACGCTCCCGGTCAGCTCGGACTGCTCGACGAAGGGGCCGCGCGGGCCGAGCGCGCGGGCGTGCCCGCGGAGCGGATCGTCACAACGTGGCCGCTGGAGCGTCTGCGGCAGTGGCTCGAGCGCTAAAAACCGACGGTGCGCGGCGGTCCAAAGGCGCGGCCGGTGACCAACGTCGGAGATGTGCACGGCGGCGGAGCGCCGAGCAGGCCAGGACGCTCGGTGAGCCTGGAAAGTCCGACGTACGTCACGCGACGATGACGCACCGGTCGGGGCGGACCTGGGCGATCAGACGCGCGCCGTGATCGCGGCGACCGCGCGGGAGAGGGGCGTGCCGAGGTTCCACTCGGCATCCACGCGAGCGACCTCGGCGGCATCGGGCAGGCGCAGGCGGGAGCTTTCGACGGGCGGTAATGCGAGGGTGCGCACGACCTCGACGACCTGCGGTGCGACGGCGAGGTAATCGCTCGCGGCCAGCACCTTGGCGCGCACGCTCGCCGTGAGCCCCGTGCCGGACTCGGCTGCCGCGATGATGCCGGCGAGGTCGCCATGCGTGGCCAACAGTGTGGCGGCGGTCTTCTCGCCGATGCCGGCGACGCCGGGGAGGCCGTCGGACGCGTCTCCGCGCAACGCGGCGAAGTCGGCGTATTGCGTGGGCAGCACCGCGTACTTGGCGACCACGGCGGCATCGTCGAGCACCTCGAGCTTGCTCATTCCTCGGCCGGTGTAGATCACGCGGATCTGCTCGCCGTCGTCGACGAGCTGGAAGAGGTCGCGGTCGCCGGTGACGACGTCGACGGCGCCGGGGGAATGGGTGGCGTAGCTGGCGATGACGTCGTCGGCTTCGTACGCTGCGTGTCCGACGATGGGGATGCCGAGGGCATCGAGCTCGTCTCGGATCACCGGGATCTGAGCGGTCAGGGGGTCGGGAACCTCTTCGATGTCCACGCCGACATCGAGGACTTCGGCGACCCGGTGGGTCTTGTACGTCGGGATGAGGTCGACGCGCCACTGCGGACGCCAGTCGTCGTCCCAGCAGGCGATGACATGGGTGGGCTCGTAGGTGCTGACCAGATTGGCGATCATGTCGAGCAGGCCGCGGGAGGCATTCACTGGCCTGCCGTCTGGCGCCTTCACCGTGTCGGGAACGCCGTAGAAGGCGCGGAAATAGAGGGACGCGGTATCGAGGAGCATCAGGCGATCGGCCACGCGCTCATCCTGTCATGGACGACAGAGCCCGGCGGTGGGGATCAGCACCCCGGGCCCGCCGGGTTTTCGGCGCACGTCTTGTCGACGAGGGCGGTCTTCACCTCGACGATCTGCAATGTCGTCGTGCCGACGGGGATCTCGAGCTGACCGGGTACGTCTATCCACCCGTTGCCGAAGTTCGCCTGGGCCGCATACCGGACGGCCGCAGTGGCTGTGTAGGTGCCGCGGGATGAGTACGCGTGGCTGGTCGGGGTGGCACTGAATTGGGCGAGCCCGAGCTCAGCCCACGTGCGGCCGCCCGTTCTCGCCTCCCGAGACGTGCCGTCGCCGTGCGTGAAGACGAAGGACGTCGGCGTGAACCGCACGGTCACCGGCAGATCGAACAGACGCCCGGCCTGCTCGTGCACCCCGGCGGTCACGACGAAGTTCACGGGCATGCCGACGACTCCCACCCCGTCGGGTTCGTCGATGAAGGGAGCCGACGTGGGGGCGAACGAGGCGACGTCGGTGAGGGTCGGGCGCAGGACGCTGACCGAGTAGTTGCCGCGACAGAGCGAGTCGGTGCAGACCGGCGGGGGAGGAGGCGGCGCCGGGGCGGACCCGGAATCGCCGCCACCGGTGTTGCCGCTGCCCCCCTCGGATGCGCCCGGACGCGTTGCGCCGAGCTCGACCGATGACCCGTTGTTCGAGACGGAGCACAGTCCGGCGGCTTGAGCGTCTGAGTTACACGCTCCTGCTGTGATCAAGACAGAGAAGAGGATGGCGGTCAACATGGATTCGGGCTGGTCCTGGAGTCACTCACGAGCATGACATCGCCGATTCGAATGAGGGTGAGTTCAATGCCGAGCCGAGCAGCGCGGTCTGGGGGCGTTACGTTGACGCCCGCGTTGTCGAGGACCCTTGTGTTGCTCGCATCGAGGCACGCTTCCAGTTGAACGTGGTCGCTATCAGCGGCGACGCGCTTGATATCAGCGAGGACGGTTTCACCGCTGATGCGCCAGCCCCGCTCGGAAAGCGTCCGTTGCGTCTCGATCTCGTCGTTGTAGGCTGCCGACGTCAAGAAGTCGGTCGGGTCCGGTCGAGAGTTCGGATCTGACCTCCGGGAATTGGTCGCATCGACGTACGCGCGGTACGTCGCCTCGGCGGCGGCGAAGGCCGCGTCGTCCGAAGCGAACCCGGAAGCCGACGGACTCGCCGTCGGCCCGGGTGTGGGCGTGCAACCGGTGGCGCCGAGCGCGCAGGCGAGCGCCAGGAGCACTGCGGCCGTCGCGCGTCGAGGAGTCGCCATGCTCCCACGGTAGTGACAGCAGCCGACCCCGACGGGGGTTATCCACAGCCACGTCGTAACATCGGAGGATGTCGTTCGGGCAGGTTTCCGCGGCGCGAGGACGACGTCCCGCGCCGAACTCGGCGTGTGTCTGCGGCAGCGGAGCGTCGTTCTCGCAGTGTTGCGGGCCGGTGCTCGACGGAGCTGCGGCGCCGACGGCCGAAGCGCTGATGAGATCTCGCTATGCGGCTTTCTGCGTGGGCGATTTTGCCCATCTGCACCTTTCCTGGCATCCGGCGACCCGGCCCGCACGTCTCGACGCCGAGAACGATCTCGCTTGGGAGCGCCTCGACATCGACGCCGTACAGGGGGGATCGATCGACGACACCCGCGGCACCGTCAGCTTCCGCGCCGCGTGGCGCGACACCGCCACCGGCGAACGCGGAGTGCTCGCCGAGGTCAGCCGCTTCCGTCGTGTAGACGGACGCTGGGTCTATCTCGACGGGGCGGTCGACCGGCGTAGCGTGTGAGTATGACTGCGTCGCGCCCGTCCCGAGCGCTCGCCGCTGCGCCGGAGCCGACCGTCGAATCGAACGTCGATATCGCGGCGGGACAGAGCGAGTCGCTGACCACGGTGCTCGTCGCCTTCGGGGCGAACCTGCTCATCGCGATCGCGAAGACGGTCGCCGCGATGCTCACCGGAGCCGCCAGCATGCTCGCCGAGGCGGCGCATTCCTGGGCGGATGCAGGCAATGAGGTCTTCCTCTACATCGCAGCGCGGCGCTCGGTGCGACCGCGCGACGCGCGGCATCCCAACGGCTACGGCCGCGAGGCGTACGTCTGGTCGCTGTTCGCGGCGTTCGGCCTGTTCACGGTCGGCGCTGGCGTGTCGATCATGCACGGCGTGCAAGAGCTGTTCTCGCCCGAGCCCGCGGGCATGTTCTGGGTGTCGTACACCGTGCTCGGCGTCGCCTTCGTGCTCGAAGGGGTGTCGTTCCTACAAGCGCTCCGCCAGTCTCGCCGGCACGCGCGGGAGAGCTCCCAGGATGTCCTCGACTACGTGATGGGTACGTCCGACCCCACGCTGCGCGCCGTCTTCTTCGAAGATGCGGCCGCGCTGATCGGTCTGCTCATCGCTTTCGTCGGCATCCTGCTGCACCAGCTCACCGGCTCCGCCGTTCCCGATGCCGTCGGCTCGATCCTGGTGGGAGTGCTGCTCGCCGTGGTCGCGGTGGTGCTGATTCGCCAGAACCGGCGCTTCCTGGTGGGGGTTGCCGTCGAGCCGATGGTGCGCGGCGCCGCGCTGGAGAAGCTGCTCGCCCAGAGCGAGATCGCCCAGATCACCTACTTGCACATCGAATATGTGGGGCCCGGTCGCGTGTTCCTCGTCGCCGCGGTCGACCTCGTGGGAGACATCCCCGAACACGTGGTGGCAGAGCAGCTCAACGCCATCGAGGATCGTCTCGCGCAGAGCCCGCGCGTCGCCTGGGCGGTGCTGACGCTTTCACGTCCCGGGGCTCCGGCACTCGATCCGGCCGACCCGGCGGACCCGCTGCGCGGATGACGTCCGGCGTCGCTGGCGCACCGCGGCGATCCGGCGATTCTGATACCCTGGAGTGTCATTCGTGTGGCCCTGCGCCGCGCAATCGTGACACGCAATCCCTGACCGACCGCTCTGGCGGCGACATCCGTTCGTCTTCGCACGGATGCCGCAGCACGACCATTCGCGCCAGAGCCCGACACCCAACCCAACAAGGACAACCCACTACATGACTACCGCAACGACCGCCCCGGCCACCAAGCAG
>CAUPYO010000165.1:0-5515 GCA_963515565.1 uncultured Microbacterium sp. | reverse complement strand
CCTCAGGAGCATGGGGCTATCGTGAGCGGCTACATCGATCGCGTCGAACGCACCGCGGCGGGAGAGATCGTCATCGTCGATCTGAAGACGGGCAAGCGCGAACCGCAGACCGACGCGAAAGTCGTCGACAACCCACAGCTGGCCGCGTATCAACTGGCTCTTGAGGCGGGGGCCATTCCCGATGCTGTCGGCGCGACGCCCGGCGGAGCGAAGCTGCTCGTCCTGCGCCCCACCGCCGCGACGAAGGACTACGTCGAACCTCGCCAGCCGCCTCTCGACGACGACGCGCGTGCGGCCTTCATCGGCCGCGTGCGCGAGGCGGTCGCGGTGATGAGTGGGACGGTGTTCTCGGCGCCGTTCGAAGAGCACTGCCGCGACGACTACTCGCACGGTCTCTGCCGCGTGCACACGATCGGCGCGGTGAGCGCGTCGTGACCGTCGTCCAGCCCGCCGCCCTCGCGGCCGCCCTTGGGCAGTTTCCGCCCACCGCGGAGCAGGCGCAGGTGATCAGCGCACCGCTGGCCCCGGCGCTCGTCGTCGCGGGCGCCGGCAGCGGCAAGACCGAGACGATGTCGGCTCGGGTGGTGTGGCTGGTGGCCAACGGATTGGTGTCGCGCGACGCGATTCTCGGCCTCACTTTCACCCGCAAGGCGGCGGGAGAACTCGCGGAGCGGGTGCACCGGCGCCTGCACCGCCTCGGCGAGTTCGAGCGGCGCGGTCTCGTCGCCCACCTCGACGAACTCTCCGCGCGCGGCCGACTCGACATCCTCGGCGAGCTCGAGCGCGGCGGGGCCCCCGATCGCATGCGTGCGGACCTGTTGGACGCTCTCGCCCGAGAGTGCGGCGCCGTCGCACCCGACGACAGTGACGGGGGAGCGGACACGCTGCTCGAGCGCCCCGCGATCGCGACGTACAACAGCTTCGCCGACGCCATCGTGCGCGAACACGCCGTGCGTGTCGGACGCGACGCCGAAGCCGCCGTGCTCAGCGAGTCCGCTGCCTGGTTGCTCATGCGCCGTGTGGTCCTCGAGTCGGACGATCCGCGTCTGGAGGTGCGCGACGAGGCACTCCGGTCGATCATCGACGCCGCGCTGCGGATCGCGCGCGACGGCGTTGACAACCGGGTGGATTTCGACGAGCTGGCCCGCTTTCCGCAGCGCTTCGCCGACGTGCTCGAGCGGCCGTCGACGTCGGCCCGCGTCACGGTGTACGCCGATATCGCCAAGGCTGCGATCGCCGTCGGGGGCCTGGACGTGCTCGTGGATCTCGCCCGCGAGTACGCGAAACGAAAGCGGCGCGTGGGTGTGATCGATTTCTCCGACCAGGTAGCCGGCGCGTGCGACATCGTCGAAGGTCATCCGCCGGTAGGCGTCGAGCTGCGGGACCGGTATCGCGTCGTCCTCCTCGACGAATACCAGGACACCTCCGTCGTGCAGACCGATCTGCTCGCGGCCGTGTTCCGGGATGCCGCGGTCATGGCCGTGGGCGACCCGCACCAGTCGATCTACGGCTGGCGCGGCGCGAGCGCCGGCAACCTCGGCGGTTTCGCCGCGGCGTTCAGCTCCACGGGCATCGCCGGCGCGTATGCGCTCATGACGAGTTGGCGCAACAGCGTCGATGTGCTTCGAGCCGCGGACGCGGTGCTGGCACCGCTGGCCGCCTCCGTTCCCGTCCCGGTGGAGACGTTGCGGCCCCGCCCCGGCGCCGACCGCGGCGAGGTGGACCTCCATGTCGACATCGACATCGATGTGGAAGCAGATCGCGTGGCGGAGTGGTTCGCGCAGGTGCGGGGCGAGCGAGCCCGTGCGGGCACCGCGACGACAGGCGCCGTGCTGTTTAGAAGCAAGAAGCACATGGTGCACTTCGCCGATGCGCTGGGCCGTCGCGGCATCCCGCATCGCATCCTCGGCCTCGGCGGGTTGCTCTCCACCCCGGAAGTCGTCGACGTGGTCGCCGCCCTCCGCGTCATCAGCGATCCGCGCGCGGGATCATCGCTGATTCGGTTGCTCGCCGGTCCGCGATGGCAGGTGGGCGTCGCCGATCTGCGCGCGCTCTCCGAGTTGTCGCGGCGCATCGCGCGCCACGACGCCGCCCTGCAGCCGCTCGCCCCCGAGGTCGTCGAGCGGATGAGGGCATCGGCGGGCGATGACCAGGGCTCGCTCGTCGACGCACTCGACTTCTTCCTGCGCCACGGCGCCGATCACGGATGGCTGTCGGGCTTCACGCCCGCAGCGTGTGAGCGCCTGCGCGATGCGGCGGCCGTGTTCGCCGGGCTGCGTCGTCATGCCGCGCTGCCTGTCCCCGAGCTGGTGCGGATGATCGAGCTCGAACTGCGTCTCGACATCGAGTTGGCCGCGAACGAAGCGCGCGGGCCCGCTCGTGTGGCAGGCGATCAGCTGCGCGCCTTCGTCGATGAGCTGCACGGTTTTCTCGCCACTGACGAGCGCGGCTCGCTCACGAGCCTGCTGGCGTGGCTCGATCACGCCGAGCGGCTGGACGAGTTCGCGCCGCGCACAGAGCCGCCCGAAGACGACGTCGTCCAGCTGCTGACGATCCATGGGTCAAAAGGGCTCGAATGGGACGCGGTGGCGGTGGTGCGGCTCGTCGAGGACGAGCTGCCGACCCGCCCGAAAGACACGCGCGGCTGGCTGGCCTTCGGGGTGCTGCCTTATGAGTTCCGCGGAGATGCCGCCTGGCTGCCGTCGTTTCGGTGGCGTGCGGAGGACGCGCCCACCCAGCAGGACCTCTCCGCCGCTCTCGCCGACTTCGTCGAGGCTGGTCGTGCTCGCCAACTCGACGAGGAACGCCGTCTTGCCTACGTCGCGGTCACCCGCGCGCGCTCGCATCTGCTGCTGACGGGCTCGCTCTGGTCGGGCACGAAATCCGCTCGACGCCCGAGCCCGTTCCTTCGGGAGATCGCCGAGTCGCTCGCGGTTGCGCTCGAGGTTCCCGAAGACGCAGGCGAGAATCCGTTCGCGGGTCGTCGTCGCCTGTTGCAGTGGCCGCTCGATCCGCTCGGTGCACGTCGGCGGGTGGTCGAGTCTGCCGCGGACGCTGTCCGGGCCGCTGCCCAGGCGTCACCGCCGCCAGCGCCGACGCGCGAGCTCGCCCTGCTGCTGGCCGAACGCGAGGCGCGTGAGCGACCGCAACGGCCGGCGGCGCCGGTGCGTATCCCCGCGTCGCGCTTCAAGGACTTCCTCGGCGATGCGCCGGCGCTGGCGCGTGCCATGCCGGAGCGTCCGTATCGCCAGTCGCGACTCGGCACGCGATTTCATGCCTGGGTCGAGCAGCGCTCGGGGCTGGTCGGGGTCGGTCTCTCACCAGATGACGTCCTCTGGGACGACGACGAGGGCGATCAGGTCTCATCCGGCGAACCCGACGCCGAGCTGGCGGCCCTGCAGGAGAAATTCCTGGCGTCGGAGTGGGCCCACCTGCAGCCGCTCGAGGTCGAGACGGAGATCGACGTGACGATCGCCGACGCGCTCGGCGACGGATGCGACCATGTGGTCATCTGCAAGCTCGACGCGGTCTACCGTCGCGGCGACCGCATCGAGATCGTCGACTGGAAGACCGGCCGTGCCCCGCGGACCGCTGCCGAGCGCGACGAGCGAATGGTGCAACTCCGGCTGTACCGCACGGCCTACCACGCGCGCCACGGTGTACCGCTGGATCAGATCGACGTCGTGCTCTTCTACGTCGACGAGGGTCTCATCCTGCGCGATTGATCGACGACGTGGATCAGGCCGTGCCGGTCCAGCGCCGCAGCGCGTTTCTCGCGGCGGTGTCGCGGTCGATGTCGTCGGCGCTCGAGGATGTCGAAGACTCACCGTGGTCGGAGACGTCGCGATCGTTGGCGCGTGCATCGTTCTCGTCGCCCGGTGACGGGGCGACGGGCACGTCGGACGTGTGCACGGGCACGCGAGCGGAGACGTGCGGCGCCGGGCCCGACGGCGACCAATCCGACAGCTCGATCGGCACCGTCTCGAGGTGTCCGGTCTGCCCGTAAGCGGTGTCGTTCTCGTCCGCGAGGAAGGCAGCCAAGGTCTCGGGGTCGAAGCTGTCGGTCTGCATAGAGGTATCGGCGACCTCTCCCGCACCGGCCGGCACACGTTGCGTCGCGGCGAGTGCCTGGTCGAGAGTGACGTCGTCGCGTGCGCGCACCGGCTCGTCCCGCACGCTGGCATCCAATGACTCGAGCAATGCGACCGCATCGCCGACGACCGTCTGATCGCCGGCCTCGTGGCCGTGGACGAGCCACTTGGCGAATTCGAGTTCGGCGTGCAGGCGCGCGCGATCGGCGAGCAGGGCGTCGGGGGCACGGTGTGAGCGTCGCGCATACTCGTCGAGCACGTCGGCCTGAGCGGCCGGCGCCGACGCCGTCCATCGCACGTCGATCGCGGGATCGCCCACCCCGAGGCTTCCCCAGGAGAGCAAGCCGGTCACGACGGGAGCACCCTCCTCATCGTCTTCGAACACGAAGGATGCCGGGTCGACCCCGCCGAGCACGACCGTGGTCTCGAAACGCCAGAGCGGGTCGGAACCGAGAGACGTGCTCCACCGGCGGAGGAGGCCGAAGGGAAGCAGCCCCGTGGCTTCCGCACGGTCGAGGAGGCGTTCGGCTTCGTCGCGCACCTGCGCGGCGGTGAGCATCGGCAGACCGGCATCGCGGATGACGGTGACCGGCAGGTCATGCACCGCGGCGATCGCTGCGGCGAGAGCGGTTGCCACTCCTCGCCCCGCGGGGACGTGCGCGGCATCGACGCGGTAGCCCGGCAGCAGCGTCTGCACCAGGGTGGCGCGCCCGTCCACGGTCGTTTGACCGAGCACGTCCGGGGCGCCGAAGGGAAGCACTCCGCGAACGCCGGCGGTGAGCGAGGTGAGCGCGCGTGCTTCGGCGAGGAGGTCCGCCTCGGCCTGGTCGTTCACGGGGACGCGTACAACCACCCGGCGGGCGTCGTCGAGAGTCGCGATCGCGCTGTCGTAGCGACCGGAGACACCCTCGGTCAGCGGTGCCACACCGACCACCGCGACGCGGGGCAGGGCCGACGTGACCGACGCGGCTAGAGTGAGTGGTGAGCGTGCCATGCCCCCAGGGTAGGTGTGCCGCGCCCCGTCCCCGTGTGCGCCACGCCCGTCGAGGAAGGTCCCGCATGTCGTCATCGGCCGAGTCAGCCATTCCGATTCGCCTGCCCGCACTCGCGCGCGGCGGCATCGATCGTGCCGCCGAGGAGCGCACCGTCACCGGCCTGATCGAGCGGTTGCGTGCCGATCCCGGTACCCGAGTGGTTGCCGTTCACGGCGACCGGGTGCCGGTCGACGACGCCGGGGCGCTACGGACGGTCGCCGTCGGCGAGGTGCGCGAGGACAGCATGTGGGCCTTCCTCGGACGGGGCGGGGCCGGCGCCGCCATGCTGCTCGCCGCGACCGCGTCCGACGCGGCATCCCCGCTGCGCGAGAGTGCCGCATCCGAGGCGGAAGCCGGATGGGCCACCTTGCGGGCGGTGGGCGGCACCCT
>CAUPYO010000164.1:0-5545 GCA_963515565.1 uncultured Microbacterium sp. | reverse complement strand
GCCATCGTCCCCGCCGCTGCGGTCGGTGCCCTCGTTCTGGTCGCGGCCGACGCCGTCGCGCAGCACGCGATGCCGACCCCGCTGCCGGTGGGACTGGTCACCGTCGTCATCGGCGGTGTCTACCTCGTCTGGCTCCTCATCCACGAAACCCGGAGACATGCATGACCGCTTCCGCCCGCCTCACCGCCGACGCCCTCACAATCGGCTACGACCGTCGCGTCATCTCGGAGAACCTCTCGGTCGTGATCCCCGACGGCTCGTTCACGGTCATCGTCGGGGCCAACGCCAGCGGCAAGTCGACGCTGCTGCGCGCCCTGGCCCGCCTCCTGACGCCGATGGCCGGCACGGTGAGGCTCGACGCGCGCCCATTGGCCGACTACCAGCCGAAAGAGCTTGCGCGCGTCGTGGGGCTGCTGCCGCAGAGCTCCATCGCCCCCGATGGCATCACCGTGGTCGACCTCATCGCGCGCGGGCGCCATCCCCACCAGGGGTTCCTCCGTCAATGGTCCGCCGCGGACGAAGCGGCGGTGACGCACGCGATGGATGCCACGGGCACCGCCGACCTTGCCGAGCGTCTCGTCGCTGAGCTGTCGGGTGGGCAGCGCCAGCGCGTCTGGATCGCCATGGCGCTCGCGCAGCAGACGCCGATCCTGCTGCTGGACGAGCCGACGACCTTCCTCGACATCGCGCACCAGATCGAGCTCATGGAACTGCTCACCGACCTCAACGCGCAGGGACGCACGCTCGTCGCGGTGCTGCACGACCTCAACCAGGCCGCCCGCTACGGCAGCCACCTCATCGCCGTGAAAGACGGTCGGATCGTGTCCGAGGGTGCTCCCGACGACATCGTCACGGCCGAGATGGTCGACGAGGTCTTCGGCCTGCGGTGCGTCGTGACCCCCGACCCCGTGTCGGGAACGCCGTCGGTATCCGCGCTCGGTCGTGAGCGCGTCGCTCAGTCGGTCGACGGCTTCGCGGCCCGCTGACGGCGTTGCGCCTTCGACGGGCGGATGGCCGGCACATCGCCGACGATCGGCACCGGGGTGCGGTAGAGGTGCACCCCGTAGCGGGCCACCAGTCCGATCAGCACCATCAGCTTGTTGCGGGGTCCGAGCAGGCTGGTGATGTGCACGAACAGCCACGTCGTCCACGCGAAAGAGCCGGTGAGCGTCACCGTCTTGCGCAGCACCGGAATCTTGCCGAGCAACCCGATGCTGTGCAGCACCGGCAGGTTCGCGATGCCGGGAAGCTCCCCGATCGCCGAACGGCGCCCGATGATCGCCAACTGTCCCTTGTCGTAGTACGAGAACGCTTCCGTGCGCTGCCCCGCGATCAGGCGCAGGATCTGCTTCGCGACATGTTCACCGCCCTGGATCGCCGGTTGCGCGAGCTGGGGGAGGTCTTGGGGCGCGATAGCGACGTCGCCGGCGGCGAACACGCCGGGCAGGTCCACGACCTGAAGGTCTTCGCCGACGCGGATGCGGTCGCCCTTGTCGAGCGGCAGGCTCCACTCGCGCACTTCCTCGTGGGGAGCGACGCCCGTCGCCCAGATCGTCAGGTCGCTCGGCAGCACGCTGCCGTCGGAGAGCACCACGGCATCCGGGCGCACCTCGTCGACGCCGGCACCGAGCCGCAGCTCGACATCGCGGCGTCGCAGCTGCGCGGCCGCATAATCGCGCAGCTTCGGCACGAACGGCTTCAGGATCTCGCTGCGCTGCACGAGAGTGATGCGGAACGCGTCGCCATCGAGCTCGGGGTACGCAGGCTCCAGGCCCTGATCGCGCAGTTCGGCGAGGGCGCCGGCCATCTCGATCCCGGTGGGTCCGCCGCCGATCACCACGACCGACAGTCCCTTGTTGCGGTCGTCGCGGACGGCGGCGCGTTCGAGACGGGTGAAGAGGGTGTCGCGAATCGTGATCGCCTGTGAGCGGGAGTAGACCGCGAACGAGTTCTCCTTGGCGCCCGGGGTGCCGTGGTAGGCGGTGGTCACGCCGTTGGCGATGAGGAGGTAGTCGTAGGACATCTCCTGTCCGTCGAGCAGGCGCACCCGGCGCGCGTCGGTGTCGATCTCCATGAGGTGCTCGTGCACGACATCGAGGTTGGGCTGGCGCAACCGCAGGCTGCGGAGGAAGTGCGTGACGTCGCCCGGGTTCAGCCCGCCGGTGGCCACCTGATAGAGCAGCGGCTGGAAGGTGTTGTAGACCCGGCGGTCGATGAGCGTCACCCGCACGTTCGCGTGGCGCAAGGCCGTGGCCGCGCTGATTCCGGCGAAACCGCCGCCCACGATGACGACGTGGGGCCTCGGGTCGTTCGCCGGGTTCGTCGAGCCGGTCGGGTCGTCGGGAGCCTGCGGTGCGGATGCCGTCATAGCCGCAGATTACCGCGCCCGCCCGAACCCTTCGTGTCGTCCCCGTGGTGCTTGACACGGTGGGACAATGGGTGCATGAGCCCTTCCGCTGCGCACCGCATCGAGACCGCCTCCGTGCGGCGCAGCCCGCGGTACACGGTGTTCCTGGTCGGAGGCGCTGCCCTCGGCATCCTCGCCGCCCTCGTGCTCACCTTCGGCTTCAACGGCAGCGAGAACGTGAGCGCCAGCACGGGCGTCTCGTACTCGACCACCCAGGTCTTCGGCTTCGTCTGCCTGTTCGCCGTCCCGATCGGTGTCGCGGTCGGTGGCGTCATCGCGCTCGTGATCGACCGCGCCCTCGCGCGTCGCGCCCGTGAGGTGCGCGTCGATCGTGAGGTCATCACCGTCGACGACGCGGAGTAAGCCGCGAGGGCTGCGTCCGAGAACAGGCGAATCGCCGGGGGCAGGCAGATCCGCCGTCTGATGTCCTCCGCCGGGCAGATTGCCTGTGCTCGAGCGGCCGCACACCTGTGCGGGATGCCGCGATCACGCGATGTCCGCGATGATCGGACCGATCGCCGCGTCGAAGGCGGCGATGTCACCCCGAAGTCCGTCGGTGACGGCGACCGTCAGGGCACCGATCCACCACACGCCGCGTTGGGCGAAGGGCAGCACCTGTACGTTCAGCTCGAACGAGTGCGCACGCCGCCCGACGACGCGCTCGTGCTCGGCGATCGCACTGGCATACGCGCGGTACGACGCGCCACTGCCCAGACGCGAACGGTAGTTCGCCTGCTCGGCGCGAGCGTAGACCACCGCATCCGTGGCATGGGGGGCGATGGCGGATGCCAACTCGCCGAAACCCTCGACGGGCAGCGCCACGAGAGTGTCGAAACCGTCCGCGAGCTCCAGCGGGATGGGCGACGGATTGGCCTGCGGTTCGACCGTGAGGTCCCAGTAGGCCCGCCACTGCCGCTCGATCGCCGACCGGTCCTCGTTCTCGCCGTCCGCTGTGCTCAGCGGGGGAATGCCACGCAGGTGGGGAACCTCCTCCGGGAATCGGATGCCGAGGACCTGGCGCAGATACAGCGCGACGAGCACGGGGAGTGCGGCATCTTCACGCACGATCCATTCCGGAGCCTCCGCCGCTGCCATGTCGCCATCCTAGAGACCGCGGTCGGGACCGCGACAGGCCAGGCCGAACGCCGCCCGCGCTCGTTGCAGGCCGCAGATCCATTCACCTGACTGATAGAAGTCCCTGGCTACCATCGAGATCCCCGACGTGAAAGGCCGCCGTGTCCGCGCACTCCGACCCCTCCGCCTCCTCTTCCTCTTTCCGTTCGCCCCTGGGCTCGATCATCTTCGCGAGCCGGTGGCTGCAGGCTCCCCTCTACCTCGGACTCATCGTCGCCCAGGCGATCTACGTGGTCGTCTTCCTCGTCGACCTGTGGAAGCTCGTCGGCAAGGTCTTCGGCAACCTCGCCGCGCTCAACGAAGCGACGATCATGCTGGCCGTTCTCGGGCTCATCGATGTCGTGATGATCGCGAACCTGCTCATCATGGTCATCATGGGCGGTTATGAGATCTTCGTTTCGCGGCTGCGCGTGGCCGATCACCCAGACCAGCCGGACTGGCTGAACCACGTCAACGCGAACGTGCTCAAGGTGAAGCTGGCCATCTCGATCATCAGCATCTCCTCGATCCACTTGCTCCGTACCTTCATCGAGGTGGGCAATCTCGGCGCTCCGAAGGCGCCGGGAACGTCGATCACCGGCGCGACCTACACCAGCGAAGGCGTGTTCTGGCAGGTGATGATCCATCTGGCTTTCATCGTCTCGGCGGTTGCCCTGGCAGCCATCGACCGGATGTCGCTGCAGCGCGTGCAGATCGACAGGCACCTGAAGCAGGCGCAGCCGGAGTGAGCGCACCCAGCCCGGCGGTCCGCGCGACCCGACGCTGCCGCTAGGCTGTTCGCGTGGCAGAAGCCCCACAGAATCCCTATTCCGAAGCCGGCGTCGACACTGCGGCGGGCGATCTCGCCGTCGAACTGATGAAGTCGGCCGTCCGTCGTACGCATGGACCCGAGGTCTGGGGCGGTGTGGGCGGGTTCGCCGGCCTGTTCGACGCCTCCGCGCTCCGGGCCTACGCACAGCCGCTGCTGGCCACCTCGACCGACGGTGTGGGCACGAAGGTCGCGATCGCCCAGGCGATCGACAAGCACGACACGATCGGCCAAGATCTCGTCGGCATGGTCGTCGACGACATCGTGGTGGTCGGCGCGAAGCCGCTCTTCATGACCGACTACATCGCCTGCGGCAAGGTGTTCCCCGAGCGCATCGCCGATATCGTGCGTGGCATCGCCTTCGGCTGCGAGCAGACCGGCACCGCGCTCGTGGGCGGCGAGACCGCCGAGCATCCGGGCCTGCTCGGCATCAATGACTACGACGTCGCGGGTGCCGCAACCGGTGTGGTCGAGGCCGGCGACGTCCTCGGTGCGGAGCGCGTGCAGACCGGCGACGTGGTGCTGGCCCTGGCATCCAGCGGCCCGCACTCCAACGGGTACTCGCTCATCCGGCACATCGTGGCCGGCAAGGGCGTCAGCTACGGCGCGCACGCGGCCGATTTCGGGCGCACGTGGGGCGAGGAACTGCTCGAGCCGACCCGCCTGTACACGCTGCCGCTGCTGAACCTGCTCACCGAGCTGCCCGGCGCCGTCCACGCGCTCAGCCACGTGACCGGGGGTGGCATCGCCGCGAACCTCGCCCGAGTGCTGCCTCCGCACGCGTGGGTCGAGGTCGACCGCTCGACGTGGTCGCCCACCCCGGTCTTCCGCGTGCTCGCCGACCTCGGCGGGCTGCGCCTGGAAGACACCGAGGGCACCTGGAACCTCGGCGTCGGCTTCGTGGCCGTCGTCTCGGCCGAGCAGGCGGATGCCGCGGCATCCCTGCTGTCGGCCATCGGCATCGCGACCTGGCAGGTCGGCGTCGTCCGCGACGGCGCCCGGCCCGACGGACACTTCGAGCAGGGTGCCAAGGGCGTCGACGGCGGAGCCGTGCGTCTGGTCGGCGCATACTCATCCGCCGTCTAGGCGCAGAAACGGATCGAGCAACACCATATGTGCGGAATCGTCGGCGTCGTCGGACAGGGCCGGGTCAACCAGGACATCTACGACTCGCTCCTGCTGCTGCAGCACCGTGG
>CAUPYO010000163.1:0-5567 GCA_963515565.1 uncultured Microbacterium sp. | reverse complement strand
GGCTGGGGAAACTCAGTGCAGCAGGTTAATCCGTGGGTCCAGGGTTCGAGCCCCTGTGGGGGCACTGTGTTCGGATGTCCGACGCTCGCTGTAGACAGTCGGCATGGGATTTGACGCCCGAGAGATGCCACCGTCGGAGCCGTCGGGGGTCGGTGACCTCGCCGCGGGCGCCGCGAAGACATGCGGGTCGTGTCGTGTCGTCAAGCCGATGTCCGAGTTCAACAAGAAGCGGCGGCGTGCGGACGGCCTGCAGGAAGTCTGCAGGGACTGCAACCGCGAGTCTTCTCGCCGCTATTACGCGGCTCATCGTCAAGATCACATCCGCGTCATCGTCGAGCGGACGGCCCGCCGTCGGCGCGAGGTGAAGGACTTCCTTGCCCAATACCTGCGTGATCATCCCTGCGTGGATTGTGGAGCAAGCGATATCCGCATTCTCGACTTCGATCACACGCCAGGTCTCGCCAAGCGCAAAGACGTCATGAAGATGGTCAAAGAAGGGTTCGGTCTTCCCACGATCCTTCGTGAAATTGGCAACTGTGAGGTCAGGTGCCGAAACTGCCATGCGATCGTGACGCTGGAGGGTCCACTGGTTAAGTGGTTATCTGGTGTGTGGGGGGGGGTTTCCCGCGAGGTGGCCGCGGCGGGGTGTTGGGTGGGCGGCCTCGACCGCGGGTGTGACCGTGACGATCAGTTGGTGGGCATGAGCACCGTGTCGATGAGGTACACGGTCGCGTTGGCCGTCTGGACGCCACCGCAGATGACCTTCGCGCCGTTGACCATGATGTTGTCGCCCGAGCCGGTGACAGTGACGTCGCCGCCCTGGACCGTCTTGTGCGTGCCGTCGATCTGCGACGGGGAGAGCTGGCCGGGAACGACGTGGTAGGTGAGGATCTTGGTCAGCGTGGCGCTGTCGGTCTTCAGCGAGTCGATGGTCGCGGGGTCGATCTTGGCGAAGGCCGAGTCGACCGGGGCGAACACCGTGAACTTGCTGCCGTTGAGGGTGTCGACGAGGTTCACGTCGGGGTTGAGCTTGCCGCTCACTGCGGCGGTGAGGGTCGTCAGCAGCGGGTTGTTCGACGCGGCGACCGCCACCGGGTCTTTCGACATGCCCTCGACCGATCCGGCACCCGACGGGACCGTCTTCGCGTAGTCGGCGCAACCGGCACCGACGAGGTCGGAGGCCGGGTCCATGGCGGTGGGGGACGCCGACTTCGTCTCCTGGCTCATCGCGGGCGGCGTGCTCGCGGCCGGCGTCGACGCCCCGGACGAACAGGCCGACAGGGCGAATGCGCCGGCAAGGGCGAGCGTGAGGGCTGCGGTGATCTTCTTCGTGCTGCTGAGCATGATGTCCTCCATGTGCGGTGGTAGTCCTGCCGAGCCGCCAGGTGCGGTCTCGAGATGTCCTTCGGAGCCCCTTCGACATCGGATGGGAAATAGTTCGAACTGCTCGCCGAGCACGCCATCGCGTCCCCCCTCTATGCGAAATGTCCAGGCGCGCCCGGTCAGAGCCGCCTCCGGTGCGCCCGAGTCGGCCGCGCTGCACGAAAGAGCGACCCGGATGAGGCATGCTGAGAGGGATGGTCATCGACGGTGTGGACGTACCCGAGGACTCACCGGCGCGAGATCATGCCGGCGAGTTGCTCGTGCGTGTCGCCGCGGGCGACCGCGCCGCGTTCGGCCAGCTCTACGACATGCTGGCACCGCGAGCCTTCGGTCTGATCCTTCGGGTGCTCGTCAACCGCGCACTCAGCGAAGAAGTGCTGCAGGACGTCTTCTTGGAAGTGTGGCAATCCGCTTCGGGGTTCGTTCCGAACAAGGGTCAGGGACGGTCCTGGGTCCTCACGATTGCTCATCGACGTGCCGTTGACCGCGTGCGGTCCACACGCGCCAGCACAGAACGCGACGAGAAGGCGGGTCTGCGCGAACTGAATACGGGCCAGGACGCCGTCGACGACCAGGTTGCCTTGCGCATCGAGAGCAGACGTGTCGCTCGAGCGATGGAAGCCCTTCCGGATGCTCAGCGCGAAGCCCTGCTTCTGTCGTACGTCGGGGGATATTCTCAGAGCGAGATCGCCGCACTGGTGGGATCGCCTCTGGGGACGATCAAAACGAGAATGCGTGACGGTTTGTCGCGCCTGAGGCAGGAGATGGGGGTGACGTCATGAGCGAGAACGAGTTCCGAGAGATCGGTGCGGACGAGTTCGCCGAGTTGTCGGCAGGACACGCGATGAACGCGCTGTCACCCGCTGACGAGCGCGCCTATCACCATGCACTCGCGGCCCACCCTGAGTGGGACGACCTCGTCGCCCTCGACGCGGCAGCGGTCGACATCATCGCCGACAGCATCGCGCCCGTCGCCCCGCCGGTCGACCTGCGATCCCGTCTGATGCGCGCTATCGAGGACGCACCTGATTCTTCGATGCCGATCAACGAGGATGCCGCGCCATCCACCGACGTCCCCGATGACGCGTCTGAGGTTGCTCCGTCGACCGATGTCGTGCAGACGGTGCAGCGTCGGGCCTGGAGCCGCGGACTGTTCGCTCTTGTGGCCTCGATCGTCCTCCTCGTCGGGATCGGGTGGGGGACCGGCGCCGTCAGCAACCTGTGGCGCACCCCCGCGGCGGTCACTGCGCTCGAGCAGATCCAGTCCGCCCCCGATGCGTCGTCCGCCCAGGTCGATTTCCAGGGGGGTGCCGCGACGGCCCACTGGTCGCAGAGCGTGGGCAAGGTCGTCTTGGTGGCCGAAGGGCTGCCGGACGTGCCCGCCGACCGCACGTACGAACTCTGGTTCGTGCGCGGCGATCAGCCCATCGCGGCGGGAACGTTCGATACCTCCGGTGACAAGACCACTGCGGAACTGACGGGAACGATGAAGCCCGGCGACACGATCGCGGTGACGATCGAGCAAGCCGGCGGCTCTCCCGACGGTCAGCCCACGACCAAGCCCGTCATCGCGATCCCCACCGCCTGACGAACCCTCTGCGCTGGTCGCCCGGCCGATCCGTCGGCCCGCCGGGTGTGGGCCGCCGGTACCCTGGAACGATGAGCGACGACCCCCGGGACTACCATCGCCCCGTCCGTCGACCCGCCGATTCGTTCGATCGCCGCTATGGGTCCACCGATCCGGCCGATGTCTCGCGCATCGCGCATGCCACGGCATACGCCCTGCTCACGCGCGTGCGCAATGAGCCGACGGATGCCGTCGTCGAGCGCCTTGTCAGCTTCACCGACGCGCACGGCCTCGAGACGGTCGCCGAGTTGTGGTCGCATTCGCCCGCACGGTCTCTGCCCGGAACGCTGTGGCGCCTCTACCTGTTGCAGCTGATGGTGCGCGACGACGCCGCGACGGCAGCGTTGCTGTATCAGCGTGGTCGCGCGGTGCTGCCGTCGGTCGACGACGTCGTCGCGGGCGCTCCCACCCCGGCCGGACCGGATGAGCTGATGACGCTCGTCGACGAGATTCTGCGCGGCGTTTTCACCGGCGACTTCGCCGTCGCTCTCGATCGCGCGGCGTCGTTCTGCCGTGTCGAGGCGGCGGGAGCTGCCGATCTCGCAGACGACTACGACGCGACCGAGCCGGAGCGGGCGAGTACTTTCACCACGCGCGCTCTGCGTCTGGACACCTATGCCGGAGACCTCACGGCGTGTGCAGGACTGTGGCGGCGCGAAGCGCTGACCTGAGCTGCGTTCGACTCGCTGCGCTCGCCCGACGACCGGGCCGGCCGAGAAGAAAGAAGTGCCGGGCCGCAGAAACGCCTCTCGGCGGAAGGCCGCTCGGAGCGGCAAATATTGGAGCCCGGGGTTACTGCGGCCCGACTCGATCAGTGTAACGGACCGCCTCTGCGGGCTATTCCCGCGGGTCTAGGCTCGGTGCATGGCCTGGCACTTCGCACTGATGATCGATCCCGCCGACTCCGCCGACGACCGCTCCGACTTCGCGGCCACCTTCACCGAGGTCGACCCTGCGGCGCCGGCGCTCACCGTCGGCGAGCTGAGCACGCAACGCGGTGACGGCATCTTCGAGTCCATCGGCGTCGTCGACGGGCACGCACAGGAGGTCGAAGCCCATCTCGCTCGCCTGGCTCATTCTGCCCACCTCTGCGACCTGCCCGAGCCTCATGCCGAACAATGGCGTCAGGCCGTCGCGCTCGCCGCCGCGGCGTGCGGAGCGGGGGAGTGCGTCATCAAGCTCATCCTCAGCCGCGGAATCGAGCACGGTCCCACCCCCACGGCGTGGGTGACCGCCGCGACCGCCGCCGACTTCTCGACGGCGCGCACGCGCGGCATCCGGGTGGTCACGCTCGACCGCGGCTACGCGCTCGACATCCCGGCTCGTGCGCCGTGGTTGCTGCTGGGCGCGAAGACGCTCTCGTACGCGGTGAACATGGCGGCCCTCCGCGAGGCGCACCGCCGCGGCGCCGACGATGCCATCTTCACCTCGAGCGACGGATTCGTCCTCGAGGCGCCGACCGCCTCGCTCATCCTGCGTCGCGGCGACGTGTTCGTCACCCCTGCGCCGAACGCCGGCATCCTGCACGGCACCACCCAGCTGAGTCTGTTCGAGCATCTTGCGGCACGCGGCTTCGACACCGGCTACGAGACCATCGGCGTCGACGAGCTCGGCACCGCGGATGCGGCCTGGCTCGTCTCGAGCGTGCGCCTCGCGGCTCCGATCACATCGATCGACGATGCGGACATTCCGATGGATGCCGCGCTCACGGCATCCATCAACGACTATCTGCTCAGCCCGCGCGACTGAGCGAAGCGGATCGGGGGCTCGCTCACTGTCCCCTCCGCGGACCGAACTGCAAGGGATCGCACGCGACACGCCGTGGCCCACCGTCTCGTCACCGCGTGTCGCACCTCGAGGCTTGCGGTTGGGTCAGAGGGTGGAGTCGGCGGGGTGCACGAGCGTGGCGAGCGCGCCCCGGATCGCCGCTTCCACCAGCGGCCAGTCGTGCACGACCATGGCGTAGTCGAAGCGCAGAGTGATGAAGCCCCACGCCGAGGCATTGGCGTCGCGCACGAGGTCCTTGTGGCGGTGGGACGCGCTGTCGTGATTGACCACTCCGTCTGTCTCGAGGATCAGTCGCTCACCGATGAGCGCATCCACCGTCCCGACGCCCGCGATACGCCGCTGGGTTCGCACCTGCAGGTCGAGGTGGCGCAGCCGCCACCGCAGGAGGGACTCGAGCCCGCTGTCTGCGTCGTTGCGCGCGAGCGCGAGGGCTTCGCGTCCGGCGGAATTCACGCGTGCGCGCAGCCAGCGACGGCCGTCGTCGTCGAGCAGGCCGAGCCGCAGTGCCGATTCGAGCACGACGAAGAACTCCTCCGTTCCGTGGCAATGCGCGATCTGCAGCAGCAGCCGGGGGACAGCCGCGGTCGTCCCCGGAAGGCCCGCCGGGCCGTCATCCCAGTGCTCGACACAGCCGCAATCCCGGGGATGGTACGTGCGCTGGCCGTCGCAGAGCCAGAGGTGTGTCCGTGGGTCTTCGGTGAGCACCCACAGGCCGAGGTGCCGTGCAGCCGAGACACAGGCGAGGCGGCCGCCGTGCTCGGCGACGACC
>CAUPYO010000162.1:0-5572 GCA_963515565.1 uncultured Microbacterium sp. | reverse complement strand
GCGGGAACCGGCAGGCGGTCGGCACTTCAGGCGCTGCGCCTGCGAGCCTGCACCTCAGGGTCGGGCACCGGCGCCGCCGCGATCAGAGCGCGCGTATACGGATGCTGCGGCGCGCGCAGCACGCGGGTTCGCGGGCCCTCCTCGACCACACGCCCGTGCTGGAGCACGACGATGCGATCGCAGAGCTCGTCGACGACAGCGAGGTCGTGGCTGATGAACAGGCAGGCGAACCGCAGATCGCGCTGCAGGTCGCGCAGCAGTTCCAGCACCGTCGCCTGCACGGAGACGTCGAGCGCGCTCGTCGGCTCGTCGGCGATCAGCAGGCGCGGGCTCAGCGAGATGGCGCGGGCGATCGCGACGCGCTGCCGCTGGCCACCCGACAGTTCGTGCGGATAGCGGCGACGCCACGCGGCCGGCAGGCCCACGGCATCCAACAGCTCCGCGACCCGCACGTCGAGGCCGGATCCGCGCAGACCCGCGTGCACCCGCAGGGGTTCGGCGATCGCCTCGCCCACGGTGCGACGCGGGTCGAGGGCGGCCGTGGAGTTCTGGAAGACGACCCCGACCTGGCGCTTGACCTCGACGGCGCGGCGTCCGCGCACGGCACGGAGGTCGACGCCGGCGATACGCACCGTGCCGGCGGAGATCGGCGTCAGCCCGAGAGCGCACCGGCCGATGGTGGACTTACCCGATCCCGACTCTCCGGCGAGCGCGACGATCTCACCCTCCCGAACGCGCAGCGTCACATCGTCGACGGCGTGCACCGCGTGGCGACCGCGTCCGTAGACGACCGACAGTCCATCGACGTCGAGGACGGCGGTGTCGCCCGCGGGGTCTGGGCGCTCGGGAGCACCCAGACGCGGAACGGCGGCCAGCAGGCGCCGCGTGTAGTCGGCGGCGGGCGCGGCGAACAGCTCGTGCACCTCGGCCGATTCCTCGACGATGCCGTCGTGGAGCACGACCACGCGGTCGGCGATGTCGGCGACGACGCCCATGTCGTGCGTGATCATGATGATCGCCGTGCCGACACGGTCGCGCAGGCGGCGGAGCACATCCAGCACCTCGCGCTGCACGGTGACGTCGAGCGCCGTGGTCGGCTCGTCGGCGATGAGCACTTCGGGGTCGCACGCGAGGGCGATGGCGATCATGACGCGTTGCGCCTGCCCGCCGGAGAGCTGATGGGGATAGCTCGCGACGCGTTTGGCGGGATCGGCGATCTCGACCATCTCCAGCAACTCGATCACCCGCGCGCGGCGCTCGGCCCGCGTCATCTCGGGCCGGTGGACGATCAGCATCTCCTCGATCTGCGCGCCCACCGAGAACACCGGATCGAGTGCGCTGCCGGGATCTTGGAACACCACCCCGATGCGGGTGCCGCGCACCGCCTCGCGGCGGGCGGAGGTCATCGCGAACAGGTCCTCGCCATCGAGCAGCGCCTGGCCCCGCACCACGGCGTTGCGCGGCAGCAAGCCCACCAGCGAGAGCGCGCTGACGCTTTTGCCCGACCCGGACTCGCCCACGAGCGCGAGAACCTCGCCGCGGTCCAACGAGAACGAGACACCGCGCACGGCTGGGGTCGTCTCGCCGCCGACGACGAAGTCGACGGTGAGGTCGCGGACATCCAGCAGCGGTGTCACGTGGCCACGTCCTCATCGATGCCCGAGTCACGGTACGCCTGCCAGTCACCGAGCATCTTGCGGTGGTAGCCGATGAGCCAGACCATGTAGCGACGGGCGTTCTGCAGGCGGGTGCGCGGCCCGTCGGCCTCGTCGGGGAGGATATCGAGCCCGTAGTCGATGGTCGACGTGATGCGGCGGGCGTAGTCGCGTTCGCCGGCGAGGAACCCACCCCAGACGTCTTCCTCGACCCGGAAGTAGCGGTTGCGGTCTCCGGGCAGCGAGTGCGGCTTCAAGAACCCGAGGCTCACGAGCGCGCGTGTCGACATCGAGACCGCCCCGGCGCTGGCCGCGAGCATCTCGGCGATCTGCGCCGACGACAGGAACGGCCGGTCCACGATGAGCAGCAGCCCGAGCACGCGCCCGTCCATTCGGGGGTTTCCCGCCGCTCCCCACGCGAACGCGAAGTCCTCGACGAACGTGCGGGCCTCTTCGGTCAGATACTCGGCCGGCTGCTCCGACTGTCGATCGGTCTCTTCGCTCACAACGACATCCTCTCCAGTACCGCTCCGGGATCGGGCAGCGCCATGGCCTCGGCGAACACCGCGTAGGGCCACATGGTCATGCCGCTCCACGAGATCGATTCCACCCCACCTGCGGTGTCCCGCGCCACCTCGATCGGCTCTCCGGTCGCGCCGAACCCGTCGCGCGAGGGCTGACGCATGGTGCCCGAGTCGTCCACCACGACCTTCTCGGCCGATCGGGCCGGGTCGTCGGCGACCGGGTGCAGCCCGAACGTCGCACCGCCCAGGTGCGCGACGTCGAGCACGCTCCACAGGCTCGCGAACCGGCCCTCGTCCAGCTCGGCTCGGCTGTCGGCGTCGGCGTTCGCCAGGGCGAGGCGCACCAGCGCCATCGCCCCGGTCGCCAGCACGTCGGCAGGGCCGTCGATCGCGTTGGTGAAGACGCTGATGGCGATGCCGTCTTCGGGATCGAGCCACGTACGGGTGATGTGGCCCGGGTACCCGCCGCTGTGGCCCACCAGCCGCCGGCCGCCGACGGTGTGGATCTCGAAACCGAGCCCGTACTCGCGGACGGAGCCGTCCAGGTCGATGCGCGAGTGAGCGTGCTGGGCCAGCCGCTTGCTGTCGTCGCCGAGCAGTCGGTCATCGCCGAGGCGGTGCGCCGAGATGTAGGCGGTCGCCTCCGCCGCGGTGGAGTACCATCCGGTCGCCGCGGCGAGCGCGCGCGTGTCGACGTGCGAGATGCGCCGTCGTTCATGCCCGGGCAGACGACCGGTGTGCCCGGCCGCGAACTCGTCGCCCCGAGCAGATTCCCACTCCGGCCCCGACCGCACGAGTCCGAGAGGCGCGCAGATACTCTGTCGCGTGAAGGTGCCGTAGTCGCTCCCGGATGCCGCCGCGACCACCAGACCGAGCAACCCGTAGGCGATGTTCGAGTATTTGAAGTGCTCATTGCGGGCGAAGACCTTGCCCTCGCTGCGGCTGATGTCGATCAGGCGGGCACGATCGGGAAACGCGTCGCCGCGTTGCCAGTAGTCCGCATCGCGGCCGTCGCGCACGACGCCGCCCTGGTGCGCGAGAAGTTCACGCACGGTCACCGCCGACAGATCGGTGCCCGCGAGCTCCGGCACCCAGGTCGAGACCGCGTCGTCCAGCCGTAACCGGCCCTGCTCGGCCAGCTGGAGCACCGCCGTGGCGGTGAAGGTCTTGGAGTGCGACGCGATGCGGAACAGGTGCTCCGTGGTCAGCGGCGTCTCGGCGGCAAGGTCGGCGCATCCCCACGCGAAGTCGAGAACGAGTTCGCCGTCGATGCGGATGGCGGCCTGGATGCCGGGAACCTCGCGGGCGGCGCCCAGGAACGCGAACCAGCGGGCCGCGTAACGCGCGGCATCCTCCACCGCACGACGTCGACGCGTGGTGGGGTCGTCCTCGGGGGGAGAGGAGGTGGCGGTCACAGACGGCGTCCTTTCGGGTCGAGCGCATCGCGGAGGATGTCGCCGAGGGTGATGAGCGCGAAGACGGTCACGCTGAGGAAGAGGGCGGGGAAGAAGAGCATGTGCGGCGACGTGCCGAAGTACGACTGCGCGTTCGCCATCTGCAGCCCCCACGAGATGGACGGCGCCCGCAGTCCCACCCCGAGGAAGGTCAGGGTGGACTCGGCGACGATGATGCTCCCGACCATGGTCGAGGTGATGGCGAGCACCGGGCCGAGCGCGTTCGGCACGACGTGGGTCAGCAGCGTGCGGGTATGGGAGATGCCCATCGCTCGCGCCGCGCTGACGTAGTCCATCCGGCGCACCGTTCGCACGGAGGTACGCACGAGTCGCGCGAGCGTGGGCCAACTGAACACCGCCAGCACCACCGCGACGATCACGGGGGTCCGCTCCCCCACGCTGTTGAGCACGATGATCGCCCCGAGGATGAAGGGGAAGCCGAGGAAGACGTCGGTCAACCGGGAGATGATCGTGTCGGCGATGCCGCCGTAGTATGCGGCGAGGGTGCCGACGACCACCGCGATCAGCAGCGCGATGACGGTGGCGGTCAGCCCGATGAACAGCGACGTTCGCGTGCCGTGGATGACGTTGGCGTAGACGTCGCAGCCCTGCAGATCGGTGCCGAAGATGTGTGCGGCACTGGGCGGTTTGGCGCTGTCGCGCAGGTTGCACGCCCGCGGATCGGGCTGACCGAACAGGCCACCGATGGCCTCCGGCAGCAGCGAGATGACGGCGAGCGCCGCGAGGATCGCCGCGCTCAGCCAGAAGAGGACGCGCCGGCGCAGGCTCGCCCAGACGCCCCGGCTGACGGTGATGTGTTCGAGGGCGACCACGGCGGTTTCAGTCATGACGGCTCCGGGGGTCGAGCAGCGAGTTGAGCAGATCGACGAGGACGTTCAGTGCGAGAAAGATCAGGATCAGCGTCGTGCCGACACCGACGATCGTGGGTCCTTCGTGCGTGCGGATCGCTCCGAACAGCAGCTGTCCGATGCCCGGCAGGTTGAAGATTCCCTCCACCACGACCGCGCCGCCGAGCAGGAACCCCAGATCGATCGCGACGAACGTGAGCACGGGGGCCACCGAGTTGCGCATCACGTGGAGGCCGACGATCCGGGGGCGCGGCATGCCCTTGGCCCGGAGCGTCCGGACGAAATCGGATTCCATCGAGTCGACGACGCTGCCGCGCATGAGCCGGGTGATCGACGCGAGGCCGAACAGGGCGATCACCAACGACGGCAGGAGGTAGGAGGTCGGCCATCCCGCGTCGGTCCCCGCGATGGGGAACCACCCGAGTTGCAGGCCGAAAACGAGCTGCGCGCTGACGGCGACGACGAACACCGGGATGGAGGTCGCGAGGATCGTGCCGAAGAGCACCGTCCGGTCGATCATGCTGTCGCGGCGCAGGCCGGAGATCAGCCCCAACGCAACGCCCAGAACCACCTCGATCACCCAGGCGGTGAGGGCGAGCGTGATCGTCACGGGCCATCGCGACGCCATCCGATCGGCGACCGGGACCCCGCTGAAGGTCGTGCCGAGGTCGCCGGTGAACAGCCCGCCCAGGTAGCGCAGATACTGCTGCCACAGCGGCTCGTCGAGGTGGAACTGCGCGCGCAGCTGCGCCACCACGTTCGCCGGCAGCGGCCGGTCTCCGCCGAGCGCGGCGATGGGGTCGCCCGGCAGCGCCCACACCGTCGCGTAGATGATGAAGGTCACGCCGAGGACGACGATGATGAACTCGGCGAGTCGCCCGCCCACGCGGCGCGCGCCGATCATGCTGCGCTCCCGGACAGGCGTCGGCGGACCGTGGCGAACAGCGCCGCCAGCTGCACTCCCACGAGCGCATTCACCGGCACCGGGTCGAGGTCGGCGTGGGGGTCGTCGGCGAGCCAGCGCTCCCACCGTGTGGTGAGCGCGGCCAGCGCGGCGCGCACCTCAGGCG
>CAUPYO010000161.1:0-5592 GCA_963515565.1 uncultured Microbacterium sp. | reverse complement strand
CAGCGGCACCTCGAGCTCGCCGCGCAGCACCGCGGCGCCCTCGTCGCCGACCGCGAGCACCCCGTACTCTCCGCGCGCGACGATGATGCCCCGCGCGAGCAGTTGACGGATGACGCTGCGCCAGTCCTGATCGCTGAGGTCGGCGCCCAGCCCGTACGTCGCGAGCTTGTCGTGGCCCTGCTGGCGGATGCGCTCGGTCGAGGCGCCACGCAGGATGTCGACGAGGTGGCCGGCGCCGAACGCCTGACTGCGTTCGCGCTGGAGGCGGACGATCGTCGAGAGGAGTTTCTGGGCGGGGACCAGGCCATCCCAGGTGTCGGGGTTGTCGAGGCACGTGTCGCAGTTGCCGCACGGCTGGGAACTCTGTCCGAAGTAACCGAGTAGATTCTGCCGGCGGCACGAGACGGTCTCGCAGAGGGCGAGCATCGCGTCGAGATGCTGCCCCAGGCGCATCTTGTACGACCGGTCGCCCGGCGACTGGTCGATGAGACGCCGCTGCTGAACGACGTCGCCGAGCCCGTAGGCCATCCACGCCAGAGCGGGCTCGCCGTCACGGCCCGCACGACCCGTCTCCTGGTAGTAGCCCTCGACCGACTTCGGCAGGTCGATGTGGGCGACGAAACGGACGTCGGGCTTGTCGATGCCCATTCCGAAAGCGATCGTGGCGACCATCACGACGCCGTCGTCGCGGAGGAATCGCTGCTGATGATGCGCGCGCACCGCGGCATCCAACCCTGCGTGATACGGCAGAGCGTCAACGCCTTGCGTGCGCAGGTACTCCGCGGTCTGCTCGACCGACTTGCGGCTGAGCGCGTAGACGATGCCCGCCGATCCGGCCGGCTGCGAGCGGACGAACTGCAGCAGCTGGCGGCGCGGATCGACCTTGGGCTCGATGCGGTACTGGATGTTGGGGCGGTCGAAGCTCGCGACGAAGTGGCGGGCGTCGGGCAGCTGCAGCCGCTCGGTGATCTCCTGGTGCGTGGCGCGGGTGGCGGTCGCGGTGAGGGCCATGCGGGGCACGCCCGGGAAGCGATCGGCCAGGTCGCCGAGCGTGAGGTAGTCGGGCCGGAAGTCGTGCCCCCACTGGCTGACGCAGTGCGCTTCGTCGATCGCGATGACACTCAGCTGCCCGCGCTGCAGCAGAGCGGTGGTGGATGCCGCGCTGAGCCGCTCGGGCGCGACATAGAGCAGATCGAGCTCGCCCGCGAGGAAGTCCTGCTCGACTCCGGCGCGTTCGGACGGCGATTGTGTGGAGTTCAGGTACGCGGCCCGCACGCCGTTGGCGAGCAGGGCGTCGACCTGGTCGTGCATGAGGGCGATGAGCGGGCTCACCACGAGGCCGGTACCCGGGCGCACCAGGGCGGGCACCTGGTAGGTGATCGATTTTCCGCCGCCGGTGGGCATGAGCACGATCGCGTCGCCGCCGGCGACGACCTGCGCCACGATCTCTTCCTGATCGCCGCGGAACTCGTCGTAGCCGAAGACCTCTTTGAGCACCGCCTTCGGATCGGTGTCGTAGGTAGGTCGTGCCGATGCGGCGGGGCGGGCCGGAGTCGCCGCAGCCGCCGTGCGGGTTCGTGACGCGGTCGCGGCCGTGCGCGGCCGTGACCCTCTCGACGCGGTGGCGGTCGCCGTGGTCGTGTCGCGCGTGGCGCGGGCCAGGGCGCCCGCGTAGCCGTCGTACTCCGGAGGCGGAGGCGCCTCGAGGTCGTCGGGTGGGGTCAGCTCATCGACATCCCACGGCACGTCCGCGTACGGGTCGTCGTAGCGGTCGGTCGATGCACTCACCCGTCCAGGCTAGCCGCGGCATCCGACACCCGCGTCCCTTTGCCCGTGGCGCACGCGGCCGCAACAGGGGCTACAGCTACAGGCGAGTGATCCCGGTCACGCGCACGACGGCGGCGCCCTCCTCGACGGAGGCGGCCAGGTCGACGTCGGCGCAGATGCGCCAGTCGTGATCGCCGTCCGGGTCATCGATCGTCTGGTCGACGCGCCAGAGACCGGATGCCGCGGCATCCGCCTTATCGATGACGCAGAGCCGCGGCGAGCGCGCAGGCCCTCCGGTGAGGATCTGGTCGTGTTCGTCGTAGTAGCGGTCGAGCGCGGCTGGCCAGTCGACGCCCGGGTCGAGCGCGACGAGCGCGTCGTCGTCCTGCAGCGCGGCGAGCTGCACCCGGCGAAACAGCTCGTTGCGCACAAGCACGGTGAACGCACGCTCGTTCGTGAGGATGGAGGGTGGCGCCGGGGGGACGACCGGTGCGGCGTCCTCGGGCAGGTGCGCGTTCGGGTCGATCATCGCCGACCACTCGTCGACCAGGCTCGAATCGACCTGGCGGACGAGCTCGCCCAGCCACTCGATGATGTCGAGCAGCTCGTCGGTGCGCGCCTCCGCGGGCACCGTCTGGCGGATCGCGCGGTAGGCGTCGGAGAGGTAGCGCAGCACGAGTCCCTCGCTGCGGGCGAGCTGATAGAACGACACGAACTCGGCGAACGACATGGCCCGCTCGAACATGTCGCGGACGACCGATTTGGGGCTCAACTCGAAATCGCGCACCCAGGGCTGACTCGAGGCGAAAACCTCGAACGACTGCGCGAGCAGGTCGGCCAGCGGTTTCGGATAGGTGATCTCCTCGAGCAGCGCCATGCGCTCCTCGTACTCGATGCCGTCGCGCTTCATCGCGGCAACCGCTTCGCCACGCGCCCGGTACTCCTGCTGCGAGAGGATCGCGCGCGGATCGTCCAGGGTCGCCTCGATCACGCTGAGCACGTCGAGGGCGTAATGGCCGGTGCCGATGCCGCCCGGGGCGACGGTCATGGCATCAGCCCGGCCCGAACTCCGCCCATCCGTACCCGGATCCGCCGGATCGGCCTCGAAACCGTCGGAGGCGCCCGCAATGGAGGAGTTGGGGACGGCGACCTGCCCCGGCAGCACGTCGTCGGCGGGCGAGAGCAGCTCGATCGCGGCGAGCGCGAACGGCGAGAGCGGCTGGTTGAGCGCGAAGTTCGGCTGCAGGTCGACGGTGAGGGCGATGCGCGAGCCGGATGCCGGGGCGCGATCGATCTCGACGATCCCGGCATCGACGAGCGTGCGGAAGATCGCGATGGCCCGCCGCGCGAGGGCGGACTGCCGAGCGCGCGGCTCGTGGTTGTCGAAGACGAGCGAGCGGACGTGGCCGAACACGTCGCCGCCGCGACCGATGACGTTGATCAGCATCGCCGCGGTGAGCTTTAGCTGCGGCACGAGCGGCTCGGGCGGGGCGGCGATGAGGCGATCGTACGAGCCCTCACCCCAGTTGACGACGCCCGTCGGGGCTTTCTTGCGGACGATCTTCTTACGCTTGGCGGCATCGTCGCCGGCCTTCGCCAGCGCGACCGCGTTCTCGATCTCCCACTCCGGAGCCATCACCACGACGTTGCCGTGAGTGTCGTAACCGGCCCGACCCGCGCGGCCGGCGACCTGGTGGAACTCGCGCGCGCTGAGCTGGCGCATCTTCGTGCCGTCGTACTTGCTCAGCGCGGTGATCATGACGGTGCGGATCGGTACGTTGATGCCCACGCCCAGGGTGTCGGTACCGCAGATGACCCGCAGCAATCCGCGTTGGGCGAGGGTCTCGACCAGCCGGCGGTAGCGGGGCAGCATGCCCGCGTGGTGCACGCCGATGCCCGCGCGCACCAACCGCGACAGGGTCTTGCCGAACCCGGTGGTGAAGCGGAACCCGCCGATCGCCTCGGCGATCTCGTCGCGCTGCGTGCGTGTGGTGAGGGTGACCGATGCCAGGGCTTGCGCCCGTTCGAGGGCGGCAGCCTGGGCGAAGTGCACGATGTACACCGGCACTTCGCGCTCGTCGACGAGCATCGTGAGCACCTCGTGCACCGGCCGGCGCTCATAAGAGAAGTGCAGCGGTACAGGGCGCTCGACGCCGGTGATCTCCGCGACGGCGCGGCCGGTGCGCCGGGCGAGGTCGTCGATGATCGGCGTCACGTCGCCGAGCGTCGCCGACATCAGCAGGAACTGCGCCCGCGGCAACAGAAGCAGCGGCACCTGCCACGCCCACCCGCGGTCGGGGTCGCCGTAGAAGTGGAACTCGTCCATGACGACCTGATCGACGGCGGCATCCGCCCCCTGACGAAGCGCGATGTTGGCGAGGATCTCCGCGGTGCAGCAGACGATCGGCGCGTCGGGGTTCACCGACGAGTCGCCGGTGACCATGCCGACGTTCTGCGCACCGAAGATCTCGACCAGCGCGAAGAACTTCTCGCTGACGAGCGCCTTGATGGGAGCGGTGTAGAACGAGCGGCCGCCGGCGGCGAGGCACGCCGCGTGGGCGGCGATCGCGACGAGCGACTTGCCGGTGCCGGTCGGGGTCGCCAGCACGACGTTCGCGCCGGAGACGAGCTCGATGACCGCCTCGTCCTGCGCCGGGTACAACGTCAAGCCGCGACCGGTCGCCCAGGTCACGAAGCCTTCGTACGCGGCATCCGCCGTCGCCCCCGCGGGCACCAGGTCGGTCAGCGCCGCATCCGAGGTCATGCTCCGAGTCTGCCAGGCGCCGCCTCCGCGCCGTCACGCGGTCGACATCGGCTCACGCGGCAGCAACAACGACAGCGGATGCCGATTTCCGCAGCGCAACCCGGGCGCGAGCGGGCGCGAGACTCACGGCCGCGCAGCCTTCGCGGCCAGCACATGCCGGGCCGCGTCATCGACCCGGTGAGCGAACGCCGGGTCGGACTGCGCCTTCGCGAGCACCGCGTCGTACATCGCCGGGAACACCGACGGATCGGTGGACGCCAGCACGACGTCAACGCCTGCGGTGAGCGCGAGCAGCGCCCGGTCGGCGGGGCTCCACGCCTGCACCGCCTGAGCCGCGGAGAGATCGTCGGAGACGATCATGCCCTCCGACCCCACGACACCGCGGGCGAGGGCGACGACCGTCGGCGAGAAGACCGCCGGCGACGCGGCGTCGAGGTTCTGGTAGATCGCGCTCGACACCATCACACCCGCCGGTCCCTCGGGCAGAAGATCGCGATACACCGCGATGTCGGCGCCGCCGACGGTGACGGTCGTGTCGACGACGCCGGCTGTGTCGTCGGTGTTGGCCGTGACGTGCCCGAGGCCCGGGAAGTGCTTGAACACCGGCATGACGCCCGCGGCGCGCATGCCGTCGGCGAAGGCGCCGGCTTTCGCCACGACCGTCGCGCGATCGTAGCCGTACTGGCGCCCCAGTCCGCCGATCGGCGGGTTGTCGAAGCGTGTCTGCGCGCTCGTGACGATGTCGGCGACGGGCGCGAGGTTCAGCGTGACCCCCGCCGCGGCGAGCTGGTGCCCCCACGTGGTCGCCGCCGCGCGCAGCTGATCGTCGGGAAGGTCGGCCTGGCGGATCGCGTACGGCATGTCGTCGAAGCCCGGCCCGGAGAGCACCTGGACCTCGCCGCCCTCCTGGTCGGTGGAGACCCAGAGGGGGATGCCCCCGGCATCCGCGCTCGTGAAGGCGCTCACCACCCCGGCGACCGCCGCCGATCCGGCGCCCGAGCGACCGTGCAGGAAGATGCCGCCGGCGTGACGGTCGACCACGGCCGACATCGTGTCGGGGG
>CAUPYO010000160.1:0-5600 GCA_963515565.1 uncultured Microbacterium sp. | reverse complement strand
GTCTGGGCCGTCAGAGACTCGCGCTCACGCTCGGCCGCGTGAAGCCGCTCGCGCAACACGGTGACCTCGTTCTCCGCCGCCGTCGCGTCTCGCTGCGCGCGTTCATACGCCGCGGCGTGCTCTGCGGATGACCCTTCAGACCCTAGATCGGGGTCGACGCCGGCGACGACCTCTTCGGCTTCGGTCCGTCGCGCCAGGGCGGCGTCGAGGGCGCGCTGCTGGCGGTCCACGGCCGCGCGCACCGCCTCGAGGCGGGATGCCGCGGCATCCGCCGCGCCCCGGAGCTTCGTGATCCGCATGTCGTGGGCAGACACGAGCGCGCTCTGCGCCGCGATATCGGCATCGAGCGCATCGAGTTCAGCACGCGAACGCATGACCTCGCGGGCTGCGGCCTCCGCGGCATCCTGGGCGTCGCCCAGGCCTGCGGAGATCTCGTCGATCTCGGCTCGCGCTTCGTCGATCGACGACTGGCTCACCGTCGCGACGTCGAGGCCGAGAGTGCCGTCATCCTCCAGCAGCGCCAGACGCTGGCCGGCCAGCGAGAACAATCCCCGCAGACGTTCCTGCACGCGTTCGAGGTCGAAGGCGACCGCGCGCGCCGCGTCGACGGCCTCGGATCGCTGTTGCGCCTCGAGGCTGTCGATGCGCAGCTTCAGCTGCTCGGACTGATCCTGCAGCACGAGACGCTCCGCGCTGCGCTCCTGCTCGTTGCGCGCATGGTCGGCCAACTGCGTGCGTAGCCCCACGAGCTCATCGGCGAACAGACGGGCCTTGGCATCACGCACGACGGCCGCGATCGTCGCCGCCTCTCGGGCGATCTCCGCCTGCTTGCCCAGTGGCTTCAACTGGCGACGGAGTTCACCGGCGAGATCGCTCAATCGCGTCAGGTTCGCTTCCATCGCCTCGAGCTTGCGAAGCGTCTTCTCCTTGCGGCGGCGGTGCTTCAGGATGCCCGCGGCTTCCTCTATGAAGCCGCGGCGGTCCTCGGGACTTGCCTGCAACACGCTGTCGAGGCGCCCCTGGCCCACGATGACGTGCATCTCTCGACCGAGTCCGGAGTCACTGAGCAACTCTTGGACGTCGAGCAGGCGGCAGCTCGAACCGTTGATCGCATACTCGCTCGTGCCATTGCGAAAGAGCGTCCGGCTGATGGTGACTTCGCTGTACTCGATCGGCAAAGCGCCGTCGGCATTGTCGATCGTGAGCTGGACCTCCGCCCGGCCGAGTGGGCCGCGCGTGGACGTTCCGGCGAAGATGACGTCTTCCATCTTGCCGCCGCGGAGCGTCTTCGCGCCCTGCTCACCCATGACCCAAGCCAGAGCGTCGACCACATTCGACTTGCCGGATCCGTTCGGACCGACGATGCACGTGACGCCGGGTTCGAGCGCGAAAGTGGTCGGCTGCGCGAACGACTTGAAGCCCTTGAGCGTCAGGCTCTTCAGGTGCATTCGCTCGTCCTCCGGGGTGGGTGTGCGATCCACGCTATCGGACCGACACGCCAACCCCGGCTTGACGCGCGCCGAGAAGAGCCGCTATCGTCGCAGATCGCGTCTGAAGTTCGAGAAAGGAGGTCCCCGACATGATTCGTTTGAACAACACCGGCAGCATTGCATTCGCGGTGCGTGCCATCTCGTTGCGTGAGCACGCGGGGACTGTCTCCTTCGACGCCCCCACCGGCACCTGCTGATCGGCGAGATCAGAGTTCGGCCTGAGTTCAGGAACGAACCTGCCCAGCCGCCCTTCCGGCACCCATCCTCTGCGATGCGCGTGCATGCCGCCGAAACCCGGCCACACTCCTCGCCCTGAGCGCGATCGCGCTCGAGAACTCACGAAAGCACACGATGCATCCCTTCATCGCGTCTGCCGTCCATGCCAACGATCCCGAACGCCGCCGCATCCGTCTCGCTCAGCGCGAGCGCGAGCAGCGCGAGCTCGAATGGCAGCGCCGCCGGCAGATCCTCCCGTTCCTCTGATTCCGCTCCCGGGGGCGTCGACGTCCGACGCCCCCGGCTCTTTCACCTTGGAGACCTCATGACCATTTCCCTTCCCGGCCTCGAGTTCCGGCCCCTGACCGTTCCCGCGTCGATGACCGACGAGGACGCCACCGACTTCCGAGAGTTCACGCGGGTTCGCAACGCCGTCTATCGCGAGATCGCCGGCAATGACGACGACGCGTTGCGGCCCGAAGAACTGCTCCCCCACTATCAGCCGGATCCCGACGAGATTCGCCTCGCCTGGGCGGTCGTGCTCGACGGCGCGTTCATCGGGCGTGTGGGCATCGACATCCCCCTCGAGAACGGATCGCGCAACGCGTTCTGTCTGATCGAACTCTTGGCTGCCCACCATGGACGCGGTATCGGCTCGGCCGGTCATGTGCTGATCGAGCAGGCGGCGCGGGAGCACGGCCGCACCATCCTGCAGTCGTGGGCGCAGCATCCGGATGCCCCTGGTGAGCGCCTGCACGCCCCCACCGGGTTCGGGTCGATCCCGAAAGACCACGCCGCGCGCTTCTACCTGCGCCACGGCTACTCGCTCGAGCAGATCGAGCGGCAGAGCGCGCTCGATCTGGCCGCCTGCGACGGCACGGTCGACCGCCTGTGGGACGAGGCGGTCGCGGCATCCGCCGACTATCGCATCGTGCAGTGGCAGGCGCCGACGCCGACGGAGTACGCAGACGGCTTCGCGTGGATGAAGTCACGTATGTCGACCGATGCGCCCAGCGCCGAACTGGAGTTCGACGAGGAGGCGTGGGATGCCGAGCGCCTCGCCCGCCACGACGCGAAGTATCTCGAGTCCGGCCGGATCAAGCTCGTCACCGCGGCGCAGCACATCGGGTCGGGCGAGCTCGTCGCCTTCAACGAACTCGTTCTCGGCACCGACCCCACCGGACCCAGCCATCAGGAAGACACCCTCGTGCTTCGAGAGCACCGCGGCCACAAACTGGGGCAACTCGTCAAATGCGCGGGGCTGCGCACCTGGCGCCGTGACATCGCTCCGCACTCCCCCAAGGTCATCACGTACAACGCGGAGGAGAACCGTCCGATGTTGGCCATCAACGAGGCGATCGGCTTCGTTCCCGTCGCCTACAACGGCGCGTGGAAGAAGGTGCTCACATGACCGAGCATGATGACGTGTCCGTCCGCCCCATCCGGATTCCCGCGAGTGTCGATGATCCGGAGATCGCCAACCTGCAACCGGAGGCGACGCGGGTCGAAACCTACAACCCCGAAGAAAACCGGCCGATGCTCGACATCAACGAGGCGAGGTTCTCCCCCACCCTCTGCCGGTGAGTGGCAGAAGTGGCTCGACCGATTCGTGAACGACGCACGGACCGACATCGCGCTGGCCTGTGCGCATCTCTTGCGCGTCACGCCGATGAACGGCGTTTATCCTCGCGGAGACGGTTCGGCGTTGTACAAGGAAACCGGTGCCCTCACGGCGATCCGGTCGTAAAGTCTGCGGGCGCCTGCATTGGACTCGCGGGTGGTCCAACGCACGACGTCGTGCCCTCCGGCGCGGGCCTCGGCTCGGACCGCGTCGATGAGCGCGACGGCGATACCTTTGCCACGCGATGACGGCCGCACGTAGAGGTCGTCAATCCACAGACCGGTGCTCGCAGTGATGGGCCGTTCGAACTGCCGGAAGTGAACGAGACCGATCGGGACCTCGTCCTCGACGCCTAACAGACAGCACGTTTGCCTTGCATCGGAGCAGATCCAGGACCATACTTCATCGATCTGGTCGGATGACAAGACGACCCCGCCCACGTGGGTGTACTCGCGAAACAGCGCGCACCACTTTTCACGGTCGTCGAGCGTCGCCGCCCGAACAGAATAAGCCGCCGCGCTGTCTGTAAGGAACACGGACGAGAGCCTACCTGCGACGCACCACGAGCGTCGGTACCCGCAGCTGCCCACGACGAGCCCAAGCTCAACTCACTCGCTGGCAGCGCGGGCAGTAGTGGCTCGAGCGATTCATGAACGACGCTCGAACGATGGGTCGCCCGCAACGCGGACAGGGTTGGCCCGCACGGCCGTACGCGTTGAGCGCGTGCGCGAAGTAACCGGCCTGCCCGTTGACGTTGACGTACTGAGCGTCGAAGCTTGTCCCGCCCTCCGCGAGGGCCTTGAGGAGTACCGCCCGCACCTCCTCGAAGACACGTCGGGCGGCGAGCAACGTCAGGGTGTCGGCGGGGTGCTCGGGATGCACGCGCGCAGCCCAGAGAGCTTCGTCGGCATAGATGTTGCCGATACCGCTGACCACCGCCTGGTCGAGGAGCACGCGCTTGATGGCGGAGCGCTTCCCCCGCACGCGTGAGATGACGGCCCGCTCGTCGAACCCGTCGTCGAGCGGGTCGCGTGCGATGTGCTGGACCTGCGATGGAACCGCGGCCACGTCGGTGCCCCATCCGCCCGGCAGGCCATCGCCGGTGGCGACGAGGTCGTCGATCGCCAACGAGCCGAAGGTGCGCTGGTCGGCGAAGACGACCGCGAGGTCGCCATGGTCGGGATGCCGGATGTCGAGTCGGACCCGCTCGTGACGTTCCGCCGGCGCTCCCGAGGCTCGAAGCAGCATCTGCCCGCTCATGCCGAGGTGCGCGATGAGGGCGCGGGGGGTGTCATTCGCGGATGCCGCTGCCAGCGGCATCCACAGGAACTTGCCCCGACGAGCCGCACCGGTGATGACGTGCCCGGTCAGCGTGCTCTCAAAAGCCTCACGGTCTCCCGCGTGGCGGGTCAGCGCCCTCGGATCGCGAGCATCGACCGCCACGACACGCGCCCCGACGACGGCGGGCGCGAGACCCGCGCGGACGACCTCGACCTCGGGTAGTTCAGGCACGGTCGCTGAGCCGCTGCCACAGCGCGAGTGCCGCCGCCATCTCGGCCTGCTTCTTACTCGTTCCGACGCCGGTGCCCGGGTGCTCCCCGACGGTGACCGTGGCTGTGAAGACGCGGTTGTGGTCCGGGCCCTCCGCGGTGATCGTATAGACCGGCGGTGCAAGATCGAGACGTGCGGCAAGCTCCTGCAGGCTCGTCTTGGGGTCCATCGCCGCGCCGTAGCGGGCGGGATCGGCCATCAGCGGGCGCACGAGGCGAAGTACCAATTCTGTGGCGGCATCGGGACCGGTCGAGAGGTAGGTCGCACCGATGACGGCCTCCATCGTGTCGGCCAGGATCGAGTCCTTGTCCCGTCCGCCGGTCTGGTCCTCGCCGCGCCCGAGTCTCAGGTGTGCGCCGAGACCGATGCCCCGCGCAACCTCCGCCAGGGCGACGGTGGAGACGACACTGGCACGCCGCTTCGCCAAGGCTCCCTCTTCGAGATCGGGGTGGGTGCGGAACAGATGCACCGTCACCGCCTGGCCGAGGATCGAATCCCCCAGGAATTCGAGTCGCTCGTTGTGGGCAATCCCGCCGTTCTCATACGCGTACGAACGATGCGTCAGGGCAACCGAGAGAAGCTCGGGGTCGATTTCGACCCCGATCTTGTCGGTGAGCACGCGGTGCTCGATCACGGCATCCGCCATCAGATGGCCGCCGCGATCAGATGTCTGCGACCTTGCGGCCCTTGTACTCGAGGAACAGCTCGGTGCCCTGCGAGTC
>CAUPYO010000159.1:0-5637 GCA_963515565.1 uncultured Microbacterium sp. | reverse complement strand
GCGAGCACCGCGCGTTCGCTCGACGCGATCCGCGAACGCAGCGGCCAGGTCGCCGGCGACCTGAGCACCGCCTACGGACGCTACGCAGGCACCGCGAATGCGCTCGTCGAGTATGCTGCAGCGCTTCGCGATGCGCACCGCAAGGCAGACGAGGCCGACACCACCGAAGCCAATGCCGAGCGTTACGCCGGCAACGCCGACACGCAGGTGTCCGCCTACGACCGTCAGGTGCGCACTCTGGAGGAGTCCGCGGCGCCGGCCGGCAACATCGAAGCCGCCGAGCGTCAGCTCGCGGAGGCACGGGCCGCCGCGCGGCGCTACGACAATGCGGCAAGCGCCGCCCGCGAAGCCCACGAACAAGCCCGGCGCGATATGGAGGCCGCGGCCCAGCGAGCGATGTCGCTCATAGACAGCGCGATCGATGCCACCAACGAAGGCTGGCTCGACCGGGTCGGGAACTTCTTCGAGGGCATCGGCTCGTTCTTCGCCGATCTCGGGAAGTGGATCGGCGACTTCCTCCAGGATCTGTGGAACGAGCTGCAAAGGTTGCTCTCGACGGTACTGGCTTTGATCGGCACGGTGCTCATCTTGGCGCTCGTGTACGCGCTGCTCTCGCTGATCCCCGTCATCGGTCCGTTCATCGCTGCGCTCGTCGTCGGCCTGCTCGCGGGGTTTCTCCTCGCGAGCATCCTCTCCGACGTCGTGAAGCCCACTCCGACACCAAAGCCGTACGACCGAACCAGCGACGAGAAGCGGTCCTCTCACGGAGAGCCGACCGATCTCGCGCACGCGCTCAAGGACGCCGGATACGTCGACTCCCTCGGCCACCACACACCCGACACCGCGGATGAGACGGTCATCAAGGTCACCAAGGTCGTCGACGCCGATGGCGTCGTCCGCTGGCGCGTCGCGCTGCCAAGCACCCAGGAATGGCTCTCCCGCTTCGACGGAGACCAAGGAGCCGTGAACGACCTCGACAGCAACCTCGCTCTCATGCTCACGCCGTCTCTGCGATCCCAGTACGAACGGGCGGTGCTCGAGGCGATGAAGCAGGCAGGCGTCGGAGCGGATGACCCCGTCATGCTCGTCGGCTTCAGTCAGGGTGGAATCCTTGCCGGACACCTGGCCGCCTACAACTCGGACTACAACTGGGACGCCGTCGTGGTCGCCGGGGCACCGATCGACAGCATGCCGATCCCCTCCACGACGAAGGTCGTCTCTGTTCAGCACGATGGGGACCTGGTACCGCGTCTGGACTCGATCATCTCGCTCGGCCGGGGAGGCTACGCCTTGCACGGCTCGAATTGGACAACGATCCAGGAGCCGTCCCCGCTCGCATCGCAGGGCCTCGGCGGCATTCACCACGCCGGCGCGTACAACAACACTCTCGCGGCGAACGTGGAACAGGTCCCCTCCGACACGCGCGACGACCTCGACAAGTACTTCATCGGCGATGACAACACCTACGGTTACGAGAACACCTACTACTCGTGGCAGGAGCAGTGATGATCGCATCGCGACAGTTCAGCGCCCTCATCGGCGGGGCACTGCTGGCGTCCGCCCTTTCAGGGTGCTCCGCGCTCGGCGTCACACCCGTCGACAAGCCGACCTCCAGCCAGGGACAGGGAGCTTCTGAAGTGGATACGAACACCATCTACAACGCGGTGATCGCGACAGACCCGCGCGTGAAGGACCCCTCCGCGAGTGTTATTTCGTCCGGCGTGGCGAAGATGCTGAACCTCGTGGTGCTCGTCGACGGCGAAGCCCCGGTTACGACGGCGACGCTGACATCGATCCTGATCGCCGCCCGCGACAGCACACCCGCCAGCATCGAGAGCATCTCCCTGGTCGCACGAGAGGCGGCCGATGAGGAGCGGATCGTCGACCTGAGAGACGCCATCGCCGGGCTTCCCGCCGGCGTTACCGCGCTCTGGGACGGTGGCGTGACGGTGAGTCGCGTCGACCTCGAGAAGCTGTGAACGCCGTCGACGCGACGGTCGCCGATCAGGAACTCGCCTTCCGCCTGCTCGGCACCTGGTGGCGGGTCGACCTCGACTCCGATGACGCCGCCCGCACCTCGGCGACCGAGATCGCCCGGGGAACCCTCGGCACCGCCGACCAGAACGCCACGCCGCGGCGCCGCATGCGCGATGACCTCGTTGCGGCCGCCGCTGCTGCCCGCGAAGCCCAGGGACGTCTTCTGCTGCTGCAGACCGAGCTCGCCCCCGGCGAGCCGATGTCGGCGATGCTCACGCTGTTCGACGACGACCGTTTCCACATGAGTCCGTCGATCGGCACGAATCCCGACCGCGTACTCGCGGTGCTCGAAGAGGCCCTGCCCGCGATCGCACCCGACATGGCCGACACCGCCGCGCGCCGTCCGTTCGCCGACGGGGAGGTCGTTCGCGCGCATCGGATCGACGAGACCGTCGAGGAGGAAGACGGCGAGAGCTACACGTCACGCCGTCTTGTCGCGCACTACTGGTACCCCGTTCCCGACTCCAAGAAGCTCGCGCTCGTCGTGCTCTCGAGCCCGCTCGGCGACATCCCGAACGTGCTGTTGACCTACTTCGACGCGATCATCGATGTCTCAGGATTCCGCGCGGCCTCCTGACCTCGACGACGGCAATACGATGGAGGGCTATGCCCGCCGTCGTCCCCGTGATCTCCTACCCGCCGGAGCTGCCCGTCAGCGCCGCCCGGGACGAGATCGCGCGCGCGATCGCCGACCACCAGGTGGTGATCGTCGCCGGCGCCACCGGATCGGGAAAGACGACGCAGCTTCCGAAGATCTGCCTCGAGCTCGGGCGCACGCGCATCGCACACACGCAGCCGCGGCGCCTCGCCGCCCGCACGATCGCCGAACGCATCGCCGAGGAGCTTCAGGTGCCGCTGGGCGGGGCGGTCGGCTACAAGGTGCGCTTCACCGATCAGGTGTCGGCTGACACGCAGATCGCCCTGGTGACCGACGGCATCCTGCTCAACGAGATCCATCGTGACCGGCTGCTGCGCCGCTACGACACGATCATCATCGACGAGGCGCACGAGCGATCGCTCAACATCGACTTCCTCCTGGGGTATCTCGCCCGCATCCTGCCAGAGCGCGCCGACCTCAAGGTCATCATCACCTCGGCCACCATCGACCCGCAGAGTTTCGCCGCACATTTCGCGGATGCCGCGGGCACCCCCGCCCCGATCGTGGAGGTCTCCGGGCGCACGTATCCCGTCGAGATCCGCTACCGTCCCGCGACGGCGGACGCCGTGCCGGAGAGCGCGAGCCCGGCTGCCACGCGAGGTGTGAAGAGCCGGGTCGAAACGCCCGACACCGACGATGTCGACGCCCTCGTCGAGGCTCTGCGGGAGCTCGACCGCGAGGCCGACGGCGACGTTCTCGTCTTCCTGCCCGGCGAAGCGGAGATCCGCGATGCGATGGATGCCGTGCGCGGCATGTATGCCCACGACGCGCGGCCGACCGAGGTGCTCCCTCTGTACGGCCGGCTTTCGGCAGCCGAACAGCACCGCGTGTTCGAACCGTCGCGGGTCGCCGGGGTGCGCCGCCGGGTGATCCTTTCGACCAACGTCGCCGAAACGAGCCTGACGGTGCCCGGCATCCGCTACGTCGTCGACGCCGGAACCGCGCGCATCTCGCGCTACAGCGTGCGGTCGAAAGTGCAGCGCCTGCCCATCGAAGCGATCTCGCAGGCGTCCGCGCAGCAACGGTCCGGGCGCGCCGGGCGCACCTCGAACGGCATCGCGATCCGCCTGTACGGCGAAGACGACTTCCTGGCGCGGCCGGAGTACACCGAGCCCGAGATCCTGCGGACGTCGCTCGCCTCGGTCATCCTGCAGATGCTCGCGCTCGGCTTCGGCGACATCGAGGACTTCCCGTTTCTCACCCAGCCCGACAACCGTGGCGTCAAGGCCGCCTTCGATCTGCTCACCGAACTGCGCGCGGTCACCCCGTCGCGTCGGCTCACGTCACTCGGTCGGCAGATCGCCCGCCTGCCGATCGATCCGCGCTTCGCGCGCATGCTCATCGAGGCACGCCGACTGCAGGTGCTGCCGGATGTGCTCGCGATCGTGGCGGGGCTGTCGATCCAGGATGTCCGCGAGCGACCGTCCGCCGACCAACCCGCGGCCCGCGAGCAGGCCGAGCGTCTGCACGGGCGCTTCACCGATCCGACGAGCGACTTCCTCACGCTGCTGAATCTCTGGAACCATCTGCAGGAGCAGCAGCGCGAACTCGGCTCGAGCGCCTTCCGGCGGCTCTGCCGCACCGAGTTCCTCAACTACGTGCGCGTGCGCGAATGGGGCGACGTGCACCGCCAGCTGCGTCAGCTGATGGGAAACACGCGTCCCCGGCGCGACGATGAACCGGCGCCGAACGTCGATCATCCCCCGACGGGAGGGGCCGCTGACCCCGTCCTCGTGCACCGCGCGATCTTGTCGGGACTGCTCTCGCACATCGGCATCCTCGATACACGTTCGATCGCACCGAAGAAGCCCGCGGGTGCAACGGGCGACAAGCGCAGGCCGATCGCGAGCTATCGCGGCGCGCGCGGCGCGGCATTCGCGATCTTCCCGGGATCGGGGCTGCGCAAGGCCGCTCCGGACGCGGTGATGGCCGCCGAGCTCGTCGAGACCTCGCGCCTGTTCGCGCGCACGGTTGCGGCGATCGACCCGGCATGGGCGGAGGAGCTGGCCGGAGATCTGGCGAATCGTCAGCTCAGCGACCCGCACTGGTCGAAGGATGCCGGCGCCGCCGTCGCCGCCGAGAAGGTCACCCTGTTCGGCGTCGAGATCATCCCGCGCCGCCGGGTGCAGCTGGCACGCATCGACCGCCCGCTGGCGCGCGAGCTGTTCGTTCGCCACGCGCTCGTCGATGGCGAATGGAACAGCCAGCACCTCGACAAGCGCCTCACCGCGTTCGAACGGCGAAACCTCGAACTGCGCCGCCGCCTGGAGAAAGTCGAAGAGCGCGAACGCCGCCGCGACATCCTCGTCGGCGATGAAGCCGTCTTCTCGTTCTACGAGGCGCGATTGCCCGCCGACGTCGTCGACGTGCGCTCGTTCGAGTCGTGGTGGCGGGAGGCGTCCGCCTCGACGCCGCGGCTGCTCGACATGAGTGAAGCCGACCTCCTCGACGACTCCGCACGCTCCGACGAACGCGCCTTTCCGGGCCGTTGGCACCAGGGCGATCAGGTGCTGTCGCTGTCGTACCGTTTCGAGCCCGGCAACCCCGAAGACGGGGTCAGCGTGATCGTGCCGCTGCCGCTTCTGGCAGCGCTTCGCCCCGATGGGTTCGACTGGCAGGTACCGGGGCTACGCACCGAACTGATGACCGCACTGCTGAAGGCGCTGCCGAAGGCCATCCGCCGCCACGTCGTTCCCGCCGCCGACTGGGCGGCCGCACTCTCGGCAGAGGTGGCCGGCGCCGCCCCCGAGCATCACCAGGGACTCCCGCCGCAGGCGCTGCGCGCCGCTCTCGCCGCACGCATCCAGCGGGTCGCGAACCAGCCGGTCACCCCCGACGATTTCGAGCTCGATCGTGTGCCGGGGCATCTGATGATGACCTTCCGCGCCGTCGACCACCGCGGCCGCACGGTCGGCACGTCCCGCGACCTCGTCGAGCTGCAG
>CAUPYO010000158.1:0-5679 GCA_963515565.1 uncultured Microbacterium sp. | reverse complement strand
TGCTGCAGCAGATCGGCTTCTGCTCCGGCATCGAGAACTACTCGCGCCACATGGACGGGCGTGAGCCGGGGGAGCCCCCGCACACTCTGCTCGACTTCTTCCCCGACGACTTCCTCATGGTCATCGACGAGTCGCACGTCACCGTCCCGCAGATCGGGGCGATGTACGAGGGCGATGCCTCGCGCAAGCGCACGCTCGTCGATCACGGTTTCCGCCTGCCGAGCGCCCTGGACAACCGTCCGCTTCGGTTCGACGAGTTCAAGAACCGCATCGGTCAGACCGTCTACCTCTCGGCCACCCCGGGTCGGTACGAGATGGGCATCGCCGATGGCATCGTCGAGCAGATCATCCGCCCGACCGGCCTCGTCGACCCCCAGATCGTCGTCAAACCGTCCAAGGGCCAGATCGACGATCTGCTGGAGGAGATCCGCATCCGCGTCGAACGCGATGAACGCGTGCTGGTGACCACGCTCACGAAGAAGATGGCGGAGGAGCTCACCGACTTCCTCAGCGAGCACGGCGTGCGCGTGCGTTACCTGCACTCCGATGTCGACACGCTGCGGCGGGTGGAGCTGCTCACCGAACTGCGTCAAGGCATCTACGACGTTCTTGTCGGCATCAACCTCCTGCGCGAGGGCCTCGACCTCCCCGAAGTGTCGCTGGTCGCCATCCTCGACGCCGACAAAGAAGGGTTCCTCCGCAGCGGCACCTCCCTCATCCAGACGATCGGCCGCGCGGCCCGCAACGTGTCGGGCGAGGTCCACATGTACGCCGACAACATGACCGATTCGATGCGCTCGGCGATCGATGAGACAGAGAGGCGTCGCGACAAGCAGATCGCGTACAACACCGCACACGGCATCGATCCGCAGCCTTTGCGCAAGAAGATCGCCGACATCACGGACGTGCTCGCGCGCGAAGCGTCCGACACCAAGGCGCTGCTCGCACGCAATGGCGGCAGTGGACGCGCGGGTTCGCCGACCCCGCGCCTGCGTCGGGAGGGCATCGCCGCCGAGGGCGCGATGCAGCTCGAATCGACGATCGAAGACCTCTCGAATCAGATGCTGGCGGCGGCGGCGGAACTGAAGTTCGAGCTCGCCGGGCGGCTGCGCGACGAGGTGCAGGATCTCAAGAAGGAGCTGCGTGCGATGGAGCGGGCGGGACACGCCTGAACCGATCGTCGACCCCGCGTATGAACGGCGCGGGCAACGGGCAGCCTGCGCCGCGTTTGCTATCGTCGCCGGGTGAGTATCGAGGATTTTGCGGCGTCGGATGAGTCGGATGCCGTGGCGGGAGAGCCCGCCGCGGAGGCGGGCAATCGTCCTCGCAGTGTGACCGCCCGTACCCTCGAGGAGGTCGCGGCGCAGATTCCCGGTGCCCGCGTGCACGGAGAAGCGAGCGTGACCGGCATCGCGCTCAGCACCGCGATGACCCAACCGGGAGACCTTTTCTTCGCGCAGCCAGGCGCGCGCACGCACGGTGCGAACTTCGTCGCGGCCGCCGTGTCGGCGGGTGCGGCCGCGGTGCTCACCGACCCGGCCGGCGCCGCTCTCATCGACGCGGCATCCGAGGTCGCCTCTCTGCCTCGCATCGTCGTCGACGAACATCCTCGTCGCTTCCTCGGATCGCTCGCCGCCTGGTTCTACGGTCGGCCGGCCGAAGCCCTCAAGACGATCGGCATCACGGGTACCCAGGGCAAGACCTCGACGACCTACCTGGTCGACGCCGCGCGCCGGTCGACCCGCAGCGGCGTCATCGGCTCGATGGGAACACGTATCGACGGCGTCGCGGTGCCCTCGACCCTCACCACCCCCGAAGCACCGCAGATGCACGCCCTCCTCGCGCTCATGCGCGAACGCGGCGTCGAGATCGTCTCCTCCGAGGTGTCCAGCCACGCGATCACGATGAACCGCGTCGACGGCCTTCGCTTCGACGTCGGTGTCTTCCTCAACCTGGGCCACGATCACCGCGACTTCCACGGCACACAAGAGGCCTACTTCCTCGCCAAGCGCGAGCTGCTCACCAGCGCAATGTCGGGCATCGGGCTCGTCAACGTCGACGACGGCGCCGGGCGCCGCCTGCATGCCGACCCTGAGCTGCAGACACAGTCGTTCTCGGTGACGGGGCGCCCGGCCGACTGGCGGGCGGTCGACATCGAGCTCGGACTCGCAGGGTCCTCGTTCACTGTCATCGGTCCCGACGGGCAGACCGCGCGTTTCACGACCCCGATCGTCGGCGAGTTCAACGTCAGCAACATCCTCGCCGCCGTCGCCGCGCTCGATCTGGTCGGTCACCCCGTGACCGAATCGGTCGAGGGCATTGCGGCGTTCACCGGCGTGGAGGGCCGAGTGCAGTTCGTGCCCGTGGATGCCGAGTTCCAGGTGGTCATCGACGCCGGGCACAAGCCGGAGGCCATCAACGCCCTGCTGTGCGCCCTTCGTCCGCTGACGCCGGGGCGGATCATCACGGTGATCGGCTCCAACGGAAACCGCGACGTCCACAAGCGTCCGCTCATGGGACGTTTCGCCGCGATGGCATCGGACATCGTCATCGTGACCGACGACAACCCCGCCGACGAGGATCCTGCAACGATCCGCCGCGCCGTGGTGCGCGGAACCCGCGGGTCGCGCGCGGAGGTGTTCGATGTGGGCGGACGTGCCGAAGCGATCCACAAGGCCGTCGAGCTGGCGGGAGAGGGCGACCTTCTCGCGATCGTCGGAAAGGGCGACGAGCGCCACCAGATCATGCGCGATGGAGTGATCGTGCCGCACAGCGATCCCGATGAAGTCGAGTGGGCCCTGCAGCGCCGTCGCGACCAGAACGGGGCGCTACCGGCATCCGATCGCTGACATCTCTTTCTGAGGGCAGCGCTCTCTCAGGGGCAGTGCATGAGCGGTTTCGGGCCGCTGCGGTCGAAGGTGTGCGCCGACATCGCGGCGCCGCACAGCGGGCACGCGCGCTCGGTGCGCTCGGGCTCGGGTTCGACGTCGTAGGGGCCGACCGAAGCCGGACCGGCGAACCGGATCAGTCGCGTGTTGAGGTAGGTGTACCAGCCTCCCGCTTCGCGCACCCGCTCGCGGAGCGGCCGGCGTTCCGATTCGTTTCGTGTCATGACCATTAGTGTACTAACTAATTGATCTAGGATGGCGGGGTGGATGCCCGCGACGACCTGTTGACGCTCGAGAACCAGCTGTGCTTCGCACTGGTGACGGCGGCGCGCAACGTGGTGTCCATCTACCGGCCGGTGCTCGAGCCGCTCGGACTCACGCATCCGCAGTATCTCGTGATGCTCGCGCTCTGGGAGCAGTCGCCGCGGTCTCTGGGTGATCTGGCGGGTGAATTGGCGATGGAGCCGGCCACGCTGTCGCCGCTGGTCAAGCGCCTGGAGTCGCAGGGTCGCGTCTCGCGTGGCCGACGCGCCGACGACGAACGGGTGCTCGAGATCGCTCTGACGGCCGACGGACAGGCACTGCGAACCTCGGCGCTGTCGGTGCCCGAGCAGATCATGGCGCGCGTAGGGATGGATGCCGCCGAGCTCGCCGGCCTTCGCGATGCGCTGGCGCCGTTTTCGGGTAGACGCGCGGACTGAGCGCCGCGTTCGGGCTACGCCGAGAGCGCACGCCGGGTCCGGTGTCGGAGGCCCCACCTAGACTTGTGCGGTGCCCATCGTCCCTGTCGCCTCGTCGAAACTCAGCGTCCGCGGAGCCCGTGTCCACAACCTCAAGAACGTCGATCTGGATATCCCGCGCGACTCCCTGGTCGTGTTCACCGGCCTGTCCGGCTCCGGAAAGTCGAGCCTGGCGTTCGACACGATCTTCGCCGAGGGTCAACGGCGCTATGTCGAATCGCTGAGCGCGTATGCGCGCCAGTTTCTGGGGCAGGTCGACCGTCCCGACGTCGACTTCATCGAGGGGTTGAGTCCCGCCGTCTCAATCGACCAGAAGTCCACCAACCGCAACCCGCGTTCGACAGTCGGCACGATCACCGAGATCTACGACTACATGCGCCTGCTCTGGGCGCGCATCGGCGTGCCGCACTGCCCCGAGTGCGGTGCGCAGATCCAGCGGCAGACGGTGCAGCAGATCGCCGACCAGCTCATGGAGCTGCCCGAGCGCACGCGGTATCAGATCGTCGCCCCCGTCGTCAGTCAGAAGAAGGGTGAGTTCGTCGACCTCTTCAAGGAGCTGTCGGCGAAGGGATACGCACGTGCGGTCGTCGATGGCGACCTCATCCAGTTGGCCGAACCGCCGACACTCAAGAAGAGCTACAAGCACGACATCGCCGTCGTCGTCGACCGTCTTGTCGCCAGCTCGGACATCCTCGGCCGCGTCACCGACTCCGTGGAGACGGCTCTGGGACTTGCCGGCGGCATCGTGCAGGTCAATTTCGTCGACGAAGAGGGCGACGACGCGTGGGTGAGCTTCAGTGAGAAGCTCGCGTGCCCGAACGGGCACCCGCTGCAGCTGACCGAGATCGAGCCGCGGACGTTCTCGTTCAACGCCCCGTTCGGCGCGTGCCCGACCTGTTCCGGCCTCGGAACACGCATGTCTGTCGACGTCGAACTCATGCTCGGTGACGAGGACCTCTCGATCAACGAGGGCGTCATCATCCCGTGGACCACGCAGGGCAAGGGGCTCTACCAGTACTACGAACGCCTCCTCGTGGGCCTGGCGGACGACCTCGGGTTCTCGCTCGACACCCCCTGGCGCGACCTTCCCGGCGATGTGCAGGATGCGATCCTTCGCGGTGAGGACTACAAAGTCACGGTGAAGTGGCGCAACCGCTACGGCCGTGAGATGCGCTACTCGTCCGGTTTCGAGGGCGTCGTGCCCTATATCGAGCGTCAGTACACACAAGCCGAGACCGATGCACAGCGCCAGCGTTGGTCCGAGTATCTGCGCGAGGTGCCCTGCGCAGTCTGTCATGGCGACCGGTTGAAGCCCGAGGTGCTCGCCGTGCTCGTGCACGAGCGGTCGATCGCCGACGCGTCGCGGATGAGCCTCGCCGAGGCCCAGGAGTACTTCGCCCAGCTCAAGCTGTCCGATCGTGAGGCCCAGATCGCGGCCGCGGTGCTGCGGGAGATCCGCGCGCGCCTCGACTTCCTCGTGCAGGTCGGACTGAACTACCTCAGCCTCGGACGAGCCGCGGGTTCGCTCTCCGGCGGCGAGGCGCAGCGCATCCGTCTGGCGACGCAGATCGGCTCCGGTCTGACCGGCGTGCTCTACGTGCTCGACGAGCCGTCGATCGGACTGCACCAGCGTGACAACCGCCGGCTCATCGAGACATTGGTGCGCCTCAAAGACCTCGGCAACACGCTGATCGTCGTCGAGCACGACGAGGAGACGGTGCACGCCGCCGACTGGATCGTCGACATCGGTCCGCGTGCCGGCGTCGACGGGGGAGAAGTCGTCCACTCGGGTCCGCTGTCTTCGCTGCTCGAGGAAGAACGTTCCCTCACCGGCGCCTACCTCAGCGGCCGTCGGGCCATCGCGACGCCGAAGAAGCGGCGCAAGATCGACAAGAAGCGCATGCTCACCGTCGTCGGGGCGCGGGAGAACAATCTCCAGAACGTGACGGCCGAGTTCCCCTTGGGCGTGCTCACGGCCGTCACCGGCGTGAGTGGTTCAGGAAAGTCGACGCTGGTCAACGGCATCCTCTACGAGGTGCTCGCCACGAAGC
>CAUPYO010000157.1:0-5679 GCA_963515565.1 uncultured Microbacterium sp. | reverse complement strand
ACCCAGAGGACGGCGTAGGCGAGCAGGACGAGCTGGATCACCAGAAGAGCGAAACCGTTGGTGCCCACCCAGAACAGCAGCGCCGGCCAGATCAGTGCCGCCACCAGCGCGAGCACCACCACGACCCACAGCAGCAGAGTCGCGGCAAGGCCGACGCGACCGAGGCGGCGGCTTCCTGCCAAGAGCTGCGCCGACCCGGGAATGAGGAAGTTGAGTACCAGCAACCACCACGCGCGCCGGGTCATGAGCTGGGGCGAGCGAGTGTCGGGACGTCGCATCGGCTGCTCGCCGACGATCACCCCCGCACTGTCCGAGCGCGCGGGAAGCGGAGGGCGCGGCGGAGCGCCCAGGCTCACAGCGACTCCTTCAGCCGCAGGTTCTTCTCTTCGACCTGCTCCTCCAGCGTGCGCGCGTACTGCTCGACACGATCAGCCAGCCGCGGATCGCCCGCGCCCAGGATACGGGCGGCGAGGAGCCCCGCATTCTTCGCACCGTTGATCGACACGGTCGCGACGGGGATGCCCGCGGGCATCTGCACGATGCTCAGCAGCGAGTCGAGACCGTCGAGAGTCGCGAGCTGCACGGGCACTCCGATCACCGGGAGCGCCGTGACCGAGGCGAGCATTCCGGGCAGGTGCGCCGCACCTCCCGCACCGGCGATGATCACCCGCAGTCCGCGCGCGCGGGCCTCGCGGCCATAGCGGAGCAGTTTGTCGGGCGTGCGGTGGGCCGAAACGACCTCCACCTCGTGCGCCACCGTGAATTCGCTCAGCACCTGCGACGCATCGCTCATGACCCGCCAGTCGGAGTCCGACCCCATGACGACGCCGACGAGAGGGGATGCCGAGGAATGCAGGGGCCTTGTCACCCGTCAAGGCTAGGGCGACACCCTGGAAGAACCCCGCAACGCCACGCGTCGCGGCGGGGCTCGCGGGATGCAGCGGGCGAGATCAGTCCGCGAAGAACGCGGCCGCAGCGCGGGCCTCGTACTCGACGGCATCGAGATCCTCGCCGACGGCATTGACGTGCCCCCCCTTGCGACCGGGACGCGGAGCCTTGCCGTAGGTGTGCACCTTCACCGCGGGATGGGCCTCGAGAACTGCGGGGAACCGGCTTTCCAGGCTGTCGCGTTCGGGGCCACCGAGGATGTTGACCATCACCGCCCACGGCTGACGCACCGCGGCGTCGCCCAACGGAAGGTCGAGTACCGCACGCACGTGCTGCTCGAACTGCCCCGTCACGGCACCGTCCTGACTCCAGTGGCCGCTGTTGTGCGGGCGCATCGCCAGCTCGTTGACCAGCAGGCGCTCATCCGTCGTCTCGAACAGCTCGACCGCGAGCATTCCCGTCACTCCCAGGCCGTCGGCGATCGCGATGCCGATCTCGGCGGCGACCTCGGCCAGTCGGGCGGCCCCGTGGGGCGCGGGGGCGATGACCTCCGCGCACACACCGCCGCGCTGCACCGTTTCGACCACCGGATAGGCGAGCAGCTGGCCCGAGGGACGTCGTGCGACCTGTTGAGCGAGCTCACGGGAGAAGTCGACGAGCTCCTCGACGAGCAGAGCGCCGCCGTCGAACCAGTCGGCCACGTCGGCCGGGTCGGCCACGACGCGAACCCCCTTGCCGTCGTAGCCTCCTCGGGGCGTCTTGACCACGGCGCGGCCGCCGTGCGCATCGAGGAAGTCTTGAAGGGCTCCCGCGTCGGTGACACCAGCCCACTCAGGCTGGGGCATGCCGAGCTGCGCGAGGCGCTCGCGCATCGCAAGCTTGTCCTGCGCGAACTGCAGGGCGTCGGGGCCGGGATGCACGCGGATGCCGTCTGCCACGAGCGCGCGCAGCACCTCCTGCGGCACGTGCTCGTGGTCGAAGGTCAGCACGTCGACGTCGCGGGCGAACGCACGCACCGTGTCGAGGTCGCGATAGTCCCCGACGGCGGTCGCCGCGATATCGGCGGCCATCCCCGGCTCCTCGGCGAGGACGCGCACCTGAACGCCCAGTTCGACCGCCGGGGCGATCATCATCCGCGCCAGCTGTCCGCCGCCCACGATTCCGAGGGTGAGTGCCATGCTGCTCCCTTTCGTCGGCTCCATCTTCTCAGGTGCCGCAAGCGCAGGCTTCTCAGGTGCCGCGGGTGCAGGCTTCTCGTGTACCGCGGGCGCAGGCTTCTCGTGTACCGCGGGCGTGCCCAGACGGTTAGGAGCGGGAGGAACGGTCGGCGTCGACGGGGACCGTCGCGCCATCCCATGGTGCGTCGCGGTGGGCGAGGATCTGACTGACCTCGACCTGATCGGAGAGCACCTCGTGCACGAGCCGCACGGTCGGCACGTTCACCAGGCGCAACGGCTCATCCACGCCGTTGGAGAGCACGAGGGTGCCCGCACCCCAGAGGCGCTGCAGCGGGCCGCGACGCTCGGCGATCGTGTAGCCGCGGGCGTGCGACAGCTCGGTGCGACGGCGTCCGAACGCCCCTGACTGCTCGATCACGCGACGCGTGGTGATCGTGTACGTGTGCGACAGCCACCGCAGATACGGAAGGACCACCAGCAGCAGCACGACCAGCAGGGCCGCCGCCCACAGCATCCAGTCCTGCAGCGGGTCGGGGAGGTTGCCGGTGAAGTAGCCGACGGCTCCCGCCGCGGCCACGAGCACGGCGGCGGACCAGAACAGACGCCGAGCGTGCGTACGCAGCCGCGCAATCCTCCGCTCGGGCGTCGGCGCGCCCGGAGCGGGCGCGGCAGGACGCCCGTGATAGGCGGTCGGCGAGGTCACGATCTCATTGTGCCGGTCGGCGGCGAGAAATCCGGCACGACCGGGCCGATGTACGTGTTTCGCGGGTCTCGGTGAGAGAGATCGGTGAGAGAGACCGGTCCGCTCAGCGCACGTGGACGACGTCGCCCGCGCCAACAATCGTCTCCTCGCCGTCGTCCGCGCGCACCACGAGTCGCCCGTCCGCGTCGAGGCGGACGGCCGTCCCCCCCCGGATCGATTAGTCCCGGAGCGAGACGCGTAACGCGGCGCCGATCGTCGTACAGCGCTCCGACACCCCGTCGGCCACGGCCGCGCCGCCGCCGACGGCCAGCTCGGCGATCCGGTCGCGCACGCCGGTCACGAAGTCGGCTACGAGTCGATCCTCATCTGCCACGGCACGCAGCGCAGCGAAAGACGTCGCCGTGGGAACGGGAAGATCACCCTCGGCCATCGTCGTGTTGACGCCGGCACCGAGGACGACGGTCTGCGGATCGTCGGGCAGCACTTCGGCCAGGATGCCGCAGATCTTCCGCCCGTCGACGAGCACGTCGTTCGGCCACTTCAGCGCGACCTCGCGCCCGGGCAGCTGTTCGGCGAGGGCGTCTGCCATGGCCGCTCCGGCGACGAGCGGAATCCACCCGCGGTCGCGCGTCACCACCGCGCCGACGCGCAGCAGCACCGAGACGGCGAGCGCCGATTCGGGAGGGGTCACCCAGGTGCGGCTGAGTCGCCCGCGTCCCGCGCGCTGGTCGCGCGTGAGCAGCAGCGAGAGGTGGGGGTGGCCGTCGGGATCGTCCTGCGCATCGCGCATGAGCTTCGCGTTTGTCGAATCGACGGTCTCGACGACGTGCACCCGCGGCGAGACCGCGGCGGTCAGAGGGTAGCCCTGGCGAGGAATCGACATAGCGCCACCCTACGCCGGGCGATCGCGTCGAGGAGGACGGGATGCCCGCGGCATCCCACAACCGAATCGCCCTCTCATTGTGAGCGTCAGCCAACGAGCCACAGGGTGCGGTCGCTAGGGTGGAAAGCGTGCCACAGCAGCCAGATCAATCCGCGCCGACCGATCTCTCCACGACCGCCGGCAAGATCGCCGACCTCCGGGCTCGGTACCAAGAGGCCGTTGTCGATGCGGAGGTCGTCGCCCAGCAGAAGCAGCACGCCAAGGGCAAGATGACGGCGCGCGAGCGCATCGAGCTGCTCGTCGACCCCGGCACGTTCGTCGAGTTCGACGAGTACGTCCGCCACCGCACCACGGCATTCGGCATGGACCGCTCGCGCCCCTACGGCGATTCGGTCGTGACGGGTGTGGGCACCATCCACGGCCGCACCGTCGCGGTGTACGCCCAGGACTTCACGACGTTCGGCGGGTCGCTCGGCGAGGTCGCGGGCGACAAGATCATCAAGATCATGGAGTACGCCCTGCGCGGCGGCATGCCGATCATCGGCATCCTCGACTCCGGCGGCGCGCGGATTCAGGAAGGCGTGGTCGCCCTCGGAAAGTACGGCGAGATCTTCCGCCTCAACACGGCGGCCTCGGGCGTCATCCCACAGATCTCGATCATCATGGGACCGGCCGCCGGTGGAGCCGTGTACTCCCCCGCCCTCACCGACTTCGTGATCATGGTCGACAAGACCAGCCAGATGTTCGTGACCGGTCCCGACGTGATCAAGACGGTCACCGGCGAAGACGTGGGCATGGAAGAGCTCGGCGGCGCGTACACCCACAACACCCGCTCGGGCGTGGCGCACTACCTCGCCGAGGACGAAGACGATGCGATCGACTACGTCCGCTCGATGGTGGGCTACCTCCCCGACAACAACATGGCCGAGATCCCCGTCTACGAGAACGAGTTCGAGTGGGAGACCACCGACTCCGACCGGACGCTCAACACGGTCGTCCCCGACTCGCCCAACCAGCCCTACGACATCCATCAGGTCATCTCGCACATCGTCGACGGCGGCGACTTCCTCGAGGTGCAGCCCCTGTTCGCCCCCAACATCGTTATCGGTCTCGGCCGGGTCGAGGGCCGCACCGTGGGCATCATCGCCAACCAGCCGTCGCAGATGGCCGGCACCCTCAACATCGAGGCCGGCGAGAAGGCCAGCCGGTTCGTCCGGTTCTGCGATGCGTTCTCGATTCCGATCCTCACGCTCGTCGACGTGCCCGGCTACCTGCCCGGCACCGACCAGGAGTGGACCGGCGTCATCCGCCGCGGTGCGAAACTCCTCTACGCGTACGCCGAGGCGACCGTGCCGCTGGTGACCGTCATCCTTCGCAAGGCCTACGGCGGCGCGTACATCGTGATGGGCTCGAAGCAGCTCGGCGCCGACGTCAACCTCGCCTGGCCCACCGCCGAGATCGCCGTCATGGGCGGCCAGGGCGCCGTCAACATCCTTTACCGCGGCGAGATCCGCAAGGCCGAAGAGGCGGGCGAGGATGTCGCCGCGGTGCGTCAGCGCCTCGCGAACGAGTACACCTACAACGTCGCCTCGCCTTTCCTCGCCGCCGAGCGCGGGGAGCTCGACGGCATCATCGAACCCGCGCAGACGCGCGTGGCAGTCGCCAAAGCGCTGCGTTCCCTGCGCGGAAAGCGGGCCAGCCTGCCCGCGAAGAAGCACGGTAACATCCCGCTATGAGCGCCTCCGTCCCTCCGGTTCCGGCGGCGGACGCGGCCCCGGCGGCGGATGCCGTTCGCATCGACGTGCTGCGCGGCGAGCCCACGGCGCAGGAGCTGGCGGCCGTGATGGCCGTCGTCTCCGAGGCGTACTCACGCGAAGCCGCCGACGCCATCGCCGAAGAGAGCCCGCGTCGCTCCGCGTGGGAGCTTTCCACGCGGAGCCTGCGCAGCCCTCTTCGGCGCGACGTCGGCTGGGGCCGTTTCGCCGGCTGAGGTCAGGACCTCACGACTGGCGGCGTCGGGCCCGACG
>CAUPYO010000156.1:0-5710 GCA_963515565.1 uncultured Microbacterium sp. | reverse complement strand
GCTCGATCAGGCGGCGCTCGACGAGCTCGCTCATCACGTGCTCCCAGCGGCACGCCTCTTCGTGCACATAGGCCCAGTCGAGCCCGATGACATCGCTGAGCAGGCGCTCGGCGAGCCGGTGCTTGCGCATGACGTCGATGGCCTTCTGACGCCCCGGGGTCGTGAGCTCCAGCGAGCGGTCGTCCGACACGACGACGAGGCCGTCGCGCTCCATGCGCCCGATCGTCTGCGACACCGTCGGCCCGGAGTGGCCCAGACGCTCGGAGATGCGCGCGCGCAGAGGCACAATGCCCTCCTCCTCGAGTTCGAGGATGGTGCGCAGGTACATCTCGGTGGTGTCGATCAGATCGGTCATTGGCAGGCCTCGGTACACGTTCAGGGGTGTCTTTCCAGCCTATCCGTTTCTTACGGCGTCCCGGCGGGAGCGCCCACCGGCTCACCCTAGAATCGGGAGCATGGCCCACGTCACGCTGCCCCGCGAGATCCTGCCCGCCGACGGACGCTTCGGATGCGGCCCGTCGAAGATCCGCCCGGAGCAGCTCGCTGCCCTCGCCGGACCGGGTGCGGTGCTCATGGGCACGTCGCACCGCCAGGCGCCGATCAAGCACCTGGTCGGCCAGGTGCGCATGGGTCTCAGCGACCTGCTGCGCCTGCCCGACGGCTACGAGATCATCCTCGGCAACGGCGGGTCGACGGCGTTCTGGGATGCCGCGGCATTCGGTCTCATCGAACACCGCGCGCAGAACCTGGTGTTCGGCGAGTTCGGTGGCAAGTTCGCCGCCGCGGCCGCCGCGCCGTGGCTCGAGGCTCCCGACGTGCGCAAGGCCGAGTCGGGTACCCGCACGGTCGCCGAAGCCGTCGAGGGTGTGGACGTGTACGCCTGGCCGCACAACGAGACGTCGACGGGTGTGGCCGCACCGATCCAGCGCGTGGTCGGCGACGACGGCGCCCTGACGGTCATCGATGCGACCAGCGCCGCCGGCGGCATCAACTTCGCCGTCTCGCAGGCCGACGTCTACTACTTCGCCCCGCAGAAGAACCTCGGCTCCGATGGCGGCCTGTGGTTCGCGGCCGTCTCCCCCGCCGCCATCGAGCGGATCGAGCGGGTCGCGGCATCCGGGCGCTACATCCCCGAGTCGCTCAGCCTGAAGAACGCACTCGACAACTCCCGCCTCAACCAGACGCTCAACACCCCCGCCGTGGCCACGCTGTTCCTTCTCGACAAGCAGCTCGAGTGGATCAACGCTCACGGCGGCCTCGGGTGGGCCGCAGCACGCACGGCGGAGTCGTCTTCGGCGCTGTACGAGTGGGCCGACGCGTCGGCGGTCGCGACGCCGTTCGTCGCGAACCCCGCCGACCGCTCACCGGTGGTCGTGACGATCGATTTCGACGAGACGGTGGATGCTGCGGCGGTCGCCGCCAGCCTCCGCTCCAACGGGATCGTCGACACCGAGCCCTACCGCAAGCTCGGCCGCAACCAACTGCGCGTCGCGACCTTCGTCTCGATCGAGCCGTCGGATGTCCGCCAGCTCATCAAGGCGATCGACTACACGATCGAGGGCATGCGCGGCTGAGCAGCCCGCCCGTCAGCCGAGCGGCGAGGGCTGCGGATCGACCACCGCGGCGACGATCGCCTCGATCGCGAACTGCGACGCAGCGCCGAGGTCGAGAGCGGTCGGCTCGAGCAGCCACTGCACCTGCAGGCCGTCCATGACGGCGAGGATGGCTGCCGACGCGTCCGCAATGCGCTGCCGATCCGATACGCCGCGCTCCTCGCAGACGACCTCGAAAGCCTGGGCGACCTCGGAGCGCAGGGTGCGGTAGCGCCGCTCGAAGAAATCGCGCCCCGGGTGATCATCGGTGACCGACTCGGCAGACAGCACGGCGTATGCCTGCACGATGCCGGCGCGCTCGGCGTTGAGAAAGGCCGTGCGCACGAGGTGCCGAAAGAGAGCGATGCCATCCGGGATGTGCTGGCCCTCGAGGTGGGCGACGTCACTGGCGTCGCGGTGTTCGAGCACCTCGAGCAGCAGCCGGTCCTTCGACCCGAAGTGATGCAGGATGCCGGCGTGGGTCATGCCGACCTGATCGGCGATGTCGCCGAGGGTCCCGCTCGCAAACCCCTTGCTGCCGAAGATCTCCACCGCTGCGTCGAGGATTTCGCGGCGCCGGGCCACGGTCTCGGGACGGCTGCGGATCTCGCGCTTGTCGACGGGCATACGCGTCGGTTCTCCGTTCTTCGTTATCGAAACGTACTCTACGCAGCGATTGCAGTTTTACTTACTGACACGTAAGTTACCTCCTGTCGACCTCGATGGCGAGGACGTCTCCTCGACGGACACGCCATCCTCGGCACGCGAGCGAGCCACCGCTTCGCTCCCGGCGTCCATCACAAGGAGAAACAATGAGGTTCAAAAAGCACGTGCTCGCGGGCACGGCGGCCATCCTGCTCGGCGCACTCGCGCTGACCGGTTGCGCCGGCGGCGGCTCGTCCGGCAACGCGGCAGGCACCGGTTCGCTCACGATCGCGAAGCCCGACGGCTCCGCGGTGCTCGCGACACAGATCAACAACCCGTTCATCAGCACCGGTTCGGGCATGTCGCTCGGCTACGACCGGATGATCTACGAGCCCCTCGCGCTCGTGAATCCGGTGGGCAAGAACGAGACCACCCCGTGGCTCGCCGACAAGGTCGACTGGAACGCCGACTACACCCAGCTCACCATCCACCCGCGCGCGGGCGTGAAGTGGAGCGACGGGCAAGACTTCACTGCCGATGACATCGTGTTCACGTTCACGATGATCATGTACTCCCCCGCCCTCGACCTTGCCGGGCTCTAGCTCGCCGACTTCAAGAAGGACGGCGACAAAGTCGTGCTCACCTTCAGCGAGTCGAAGTTCGTCAAGCAGGGCGACGTGCTGCAGACCACCATCGTCCCCGAGCACCAGTGGAAGGACATCTCCGACCCCTCGAAGGACCCGGTCACCAACGCGGTCGGCACAGGCCCCTACACGATCAAGACCTTCTCCTCGCAGGGCGTCGTCCTCGACGCGCGCACCGACTACTGGGGCGGCACCGTCCCCGTCGCGCAGCTGAAGTACCTCGAGTACAACGACAACACCGGTCTGCTGCGTGCACTGCAGACCAAGGAAGTCGACTGGGCTCAGATCTTCATCACCGACTACCAGACGAACTACGTCGCCAAGGACCCGCAGCACAACGTGTTCTGGGGTGCCAACATCCTCAGCCCCGACATGATCATCGTGAACACGACCAAGGCGCCGTTCGACAACGTGGCCTTCCGCAAGGCCGTCAACATGGTCGTCGACCGCAAGGCTCATGCCGAGCAGGCACGCAGCAACGCCGGGCCCGAACTGACCAACGTGACCGGCATCCCGCAGCCGACCGGCGACCAGTACATCGCCCCCGACTACAAGGACGCGAGCTTCACGGTCGACGTCGACGGCGCGAAGAAGGTGCTCTCGGATGCCGGGTACACCTGGAACAACGGTGCGCTGATCGACCCGTCGGGCGCCCCGGTCTCGTTCACCCTCCAGGACCCGCAGGGCTGGAACGACTACGTGACCGGCATCCAGCTCGTCGCCACCCAGGTGAAGAACACGCTGGGCGCCGACGCGAAGGTGGCCACGCCCGACGCCAACACCTGGTTCGGCAACCTCTCCTCCGGCAACTTCGACGCGGCACTGCACTGGACCGGGTCCGGCTCGAACCCGTGGCACATCTACGACGACGTCATGAACGGCTCGTACCTGCAACAGGCCTCGGGCGGGCAGGTGTCCGACAACTTCGGCCGCTACGACAACCCGACCGCCACCGCACTGCTGCAGAAATACGCGAGTGCCTCTGATGACGCGACCCGCACCTCGACGCTGAACGAGATCCAGAAGATCTTCGTCGAGGACGTGCCGGCGATCCCGATCGGAACCCACCCGACGCTGGCGGAGTACAACACCCGCACCTTCGTCGGCTGGCCGAGCGAGGACAACCAATACGCGACGGCAGACCCCATCGCCGCGTCGGCCGTCCAGGTGCTGATGAAGCTGACGCCGGCCAAGTAAGGCGACGTCAACCGCTCCACCGCCCATGCCGCGGTACTCGGGTGGACGGCGCCCTCCGGGGCGTCGTCCACCCGAGCCCGGCGAGACCGAAGGCACCTTTTCATGACAGATTCCCTCCTCTCCATCGACGATTTCTCCGTCGTCTACGACGTCGATCCGCCGGTCGCGGCGGTCAAGAACGTCACCCTCGACATCCGTCGCGGCGAGATCGTCGGCCTCGCCGGCGAGAGCGGCAGCGGCAAGACGACGCTCGCCTATGGCGTGCAGCGGCTCTTGAAGCCGCCCGCGGTCATCACGAGCGGCAGTGTCGTGTTCCACGACGAATCCGGCGAAGACCTCGACATCAACAGCCTCGACGTCGAACAGATGCGTCGCTTCCGCTGGGACAAGACCTCCATGGTGTTCCAGGGCGCGATGAACGCCCTCAACCCCGTGAGCACGATCGGCGCACAGCTGGAGGACGTTTTCATCGTCCATCGCCCCGCCATGAGTCGCGCGGAACGTCGCGCGGCGGTCATCGAGCTTCTCGAGATCGTCAAGGTGGGCGCGCAGCGTCGGCGCTCATACCCCCACGAGCTGTCCGGCGGCATGCGCCAGCGCGTGATGATCGCCATGGCCCTCGCGCTTCGCCCTCAGCTCATGGTGATGGACGAGCCGACGACCGCGCTGGACGTCCTCGTGCAGCGCGAGATCCTGCGTCAGATCTCCCAACTGCGCCACGAATTCGGCTTCTCGGTGATCTTCATCACCCACGACCTGCCCCTGCTGCTGGAGATCAGCGATCGCATCGCCATCATGCGCGAGGGCGAGATCGTCGAACTCGCCACGGCCGAGCAGATCTGGTTCGACCCGCAACACGAATACACGCGCAACCTGCTGCGCTCGTTCCCCCGCCTCACCGGCGAGAAAGGCGTGGTGGTGCGATGACGACGCTCGAGTTCTCCCACGTGACGAAGATCTACAACGTCCGCGGGTCGGGCCAGCTCAAGGCCCTCGACGACGTGAGCTTCACGCTTCGCTCGCACCAGACCATCGGGCTGGTCGGCCAGTCCGGAAGCGGCAAGTCGACGATCGCGAAGATCCTCACCCAGCTCGAGCTGCCCACGCACGGCGAGGTGCGCCTCGACGGCGCCCCGATTCCACGGCGCGGAGCCGGGCTGCGCTCGTACCGCCAGAACCTGCGGATGGTCTTCCAAGATCCTTTCGCCTCCCTCAACCCCTCGCACACGATCCGTCACCACATCGAGCGCCCGCTGCGCCTGGACCACGTCGTGCCCCGCCAAGACGTGGACGCCGAGGTGCGTCGCCTGCTCGAGCGCGTGCGCTTGGAGCCGGATGCCGTCATGGAACGACGCCCGCACGAGCTGTCCGGCGGACAGCGCCAGCGGGTGGCGATCGCGCGCGCCCTGGCATCCCGCCCCGCACTTCTCGTAGCCGATGAGCCGGTCTCGATGCTCGACGTGTCCATCCGTCTGGGCGTGCTGAACCTGCTCGCCGATCTGCAGCGAGAAGAAGGGCTCGGCGTGCTCTACATCACGCACGACCTCGCGACCGCGCGCCACTTCAGCGACGAGATCATGGTGCTCAACCAGGGCAAGGTCATCGAACGCGGACCAGCCGACGACGTGATCC
>CAUPYO010000155.1:0-5747 GCA_963515565.1 uncultured Microbacterium sp. | reverse complement strand
GGCCAGAGCCGCCGGATCTCCCGCGCGCAACGCCTGCAGCACGACGGGATCGGCGGAGGGCACGCCGCGGTCGGGAGCGATGTCGGGCAGCGCCCGCAGACGGTCGAGCTCACGGTAGACGGCGGGCGTCGACAGTCCGTCGGCACTCGTGACCAGCACCCAATCGAAACGGCCGCGCGCCAGGGCGGGAGCGAGCTCATCGCCGCGCCCGGTACCGATCGCCGTTCCCCCGAGTACCGCGAAGGGCACGTCGGCGCCGAGCGGCGCGCCGAGTTCTTGCAGCTCGAGCGTGGTCAGCCCGCCGCCGAGCACCTCGTTCACGGCGACCAGAGCCGCCGCCGCATCCGCAGATCCGCCGCCCATGCCGCCGGCAACGGGAACACCCTTGTGGATGTCGAGATGGATGCCGCCGCGCCACCCCACACGCTCGGCGACCCGCCGGGCGGCCCGGACGGCGAGGTTGGACTCGTCGAGGGGCACCCCCGACACGTCGATGTCACCGGTCACCGTGATCGAGAACTCGTCGGACGTCCGGGCCCAGACATCCTCGTACACCGAGACCGCCTGGTACACCGATGCGACGTCGTGATAACCATCGGGCTGCACATCGCCGACGTCGAAGGCGATGTTGATCTTGCCGGGGGCGCGCACGTGCACCCGGCGTCCGGTGATACCGGTGATCGTCACGAAGCATCCGCCCAGATCTCACCGATCCCGGCGGCGATCACGTCGATGCGCTCGAGCTCCTCGGTGTCGAAGGCGGGTCCGTCCAGCGCCGCGAGGTTCTCATCGAGCTGGGCGGTGCGCGAGGCACCGATGAGTGCGGAGGCCACCACGCCCTCGCGCAGGACCCACTGCAGCGCGAGCTGCGCCAGGCTCTGGCCGCGTTCGCGCGCGATGACGTCGAGCGCCCGCAGGCCGGCGAGCGCCGATTCGCTGAGTCGACGACCCGGCAGCGACGACCGGTCCTGCGAGCGGGTGGCGGTGCCGTCGCCGAGGTAGCGGTCGGTCAGCAGGCCCTGCGCAAGCGGCACGAAGGCGATCGCGCCCATGCCCTCCTGACGCAGTACCCCGGTGAGTCCGTCTTCGATACCCCGGCCCAGGATCGAGTACGCCGGCTGGTGGATGATCAGAGGCGTGCCGAGCGAACGGGCGACCGCGGCAGCGATCGCGGTCTGCTCGGGCTCGTAGGAGGAGATACCGACGTAGAGCGCCTTGCCCTGCCGCACCAGAGTGTCCAGGGCAGCCACGGTCTCCTCGATCGGGGTGACCGGGTCGAAGCGGTGCGAGTAGAAGATGTCGACGTAGTCGAGCGACATCCGCGCCAGCGACTGGTCGGCGCTGGCGAGCAGGTACTTGCGCGACCCCCACTGCCCGTAGGGGCCGTCCCACATGTCGTAGCCGGCCTTCGAAGAGATGATCAGCTCATCGCGATAGGGCCGGAAGTCCTCGCGCATCATGCGACCGAAGTTCGTTTCCGCGCTGCCGTAGGGAGGTCCGTAGTTGTTCGCGAGGTCGAAGTGCGTGATGCCGCGGTCGAAGGCATGGCGCAGCAGCGCGCGTTGATTGTCGAAGGGAACGTTGTCTCCGAAGTTCCACCACAGACCGAGCGAGATGGCGGGCAGGAACAGACCGCTCGATCCCACCTGGCGATAGGTGCCGGCGGCGTAGCGGTCGGATGCCGCGGCGTACGGTCGGTGCAGATCGCCGCCGCGCGACGGGGAGAAACGGTCGGAGATGTCGGTCACCCATCCAGGCTATCGAGCGCGGGCGCTCCCCGGACCCCGGTCGCCGAAACGCGCGGGAAACGACCGCGACGTACGCTGAGGCTCCCCCGCAACGAAGGACGGTCCGTCTCATGGCACCACTGGAGGCACTCTCACCGCACCCGCACCCCTGGTCGGGCCTGCTCGCCCGCGACGATCTGCGGTGGGTGGATGGCATCCTCCACGTCGTGCACGACGACCTCACGCCGGAGATGGCGCGCGTCTGCGACATCGGGCTCGTCGCCGACGCTCTCACCGCAGCAGGGCTGGATCCCCTCCTCGCACAGGACGACCGCGGCGGCGCGATCATCGTGGTCGATGCCGCCGACGGCGCGGCGGCCGTGCGGGCTCTCGCCGAGGCGGGCAGCCATGACCCGCTCTATGCGAAGACGACGGGCGCCGACGCACGTCTCGCGGTGGATCTCGAGCTTCCCGCCGCCGACGCGGTCTGGTCGATGCGTCTGTTTCGTCCGCGGATCACCGAGAACGGATCGCTTCGCTACGGCAGCGCCGAGGCGGTGCGCCTGGAGGCGTGGCGGATGACCGGTGACACCATTCACGCACCGCGGGCCAACGCACTGACGCGGCGCGTGTTTGCCGCATCGGATCTCGTCCCGACGACGGTGTGGCGGTGGGGACGACGCTGGAAGACCGTGGTCGGCATGTTCGACGTGCGCCCGCACCAGGTGACGGCCGACGTCGACCTGGTGTTCTCCTGGGTCGACGGCTCCGCGAGCGATTTCCAGCGCCAGCGCGCCGCACAGCTGGAGGAGTACGTGGTCGGCGAGGGCGACGACGGGCCGGCACGCTACCGCCATGTCGACGAGCTGCGTTATGCGCTGCGGAGCGTGCACATGTATGCGCCGTGGGTGCGACGCATCTTCATCGCAACCGACTCGCCTCAGCCGGCGTGGCTGGCCGAGCACCCGCGCGTCACGATCGTGCGCAGCGAAGAGTTCTTCGCCGATCCGTCGATGCTGCCGACGCACAACTCGCACGCCGTCGAAGCCCAACTGCATCGCATCGACGGGCTCGCCGAGCACTTCCTCTACTCCAACGACGACATGTTCTTCGGTCGTCCGGTCACGCCCGAGATGTTCTTCACCGCCGGCGGCCTGACGAGGTTCGTCGAGTGCGGTGTGCGCATCGGGTCAGGTCCGACGCGCACCGAGCGTTCCGGACACGACAATGCCCTACGCGTCAACCGCGCCCTGCTCCTTGAGCGGTTCGGCCGATCGATCGTGCGCGACCTCGAGCACTGTGCGGTGCCGATGCGCCGCAGCGTCGCCGCAGAGTTGGAGCGCGAGTTCGCCGACGATATTGCGCGCACCGCGGCGTCCCGTTTTCGCAGCGCCACCGACGTGTCGGTGACCAACAGCCTGTACCACTACTACGCACTGATGACCGGTCGGGCGATCGCGACCAACGAGCCGCGCGTGCGCTACGTGCAGACCACGATGGTCTCGGGGCTGCGCAAGATGCGGCGGCTGGAGCAGCGCCGTGACGCCGACATGTTCTGCCTCAACGACGGCGGCGAGACCGAAGTACCCGAAGAGCTGCGCGTGCGCGTGCTCCGCGAAACGCTGGAGCGCCTGTTCCCCGTTCGCGCACCGTGGGAGGTTCCCGTCAGCGCACCACGGACAGCGGCCGTGTCGGCGGGGCGCTCGGCCGCTGGACGCCGACACCCGTGATGCCCGCCTGGGCGAGGAGGCGCTCGGCCGCCGCCGGATCGGTGTACTCCATGACGCGCGACACATCGACGGGAACCACCGAGTGCACCACGGTGTCGTCGTAGATGTGCACGAGGTTGTACGACTGCGCCCCGTCTTGGGGGCGCGTACCGCCGACCGGAACGGTGAGGTCCTGCGCGTAGCACGTCGATGAGGCTACCGAGACGGGGATGCCGGCGAATGTCGCGAACGTCGAGTAGTGCAGGTGTCCGGCGACGATGGCGCGGATGTCGGTGCCGCGGATGACGCGAGCGAGCCGCGCCTGATCGCGGAGCTCGACGCTGGCCGCCAGCGCCAGCACACTCGGCACCGGCGGGTGGTGCATGGCGAGGATCGTGCCGAGCGGCGCCGGAGTCTCGAGCACGGACGCGAGCCACGCGAGTTGCGCGTCGCTGACCTCGCCGTAGTGGTGACCGGGAACGGACGTGTCGAGCGTGATGATGCGGAGGCCATCGAACTCGTCGACACGGTCGACGGGCCGGAGATCGGCGATGTCCTCGTCCCACAGTTCGGTGCGGAACGCGGCGCGATCGTCGTGGTTTCCCATCACCCACACCACCGGTGCCTGAAGTCGCGCGGCAACGGGCTCGACCATCGCACGGAGCGCGGCGTAGGCGGCGCGCTCGCCGAGGTCGACGAGATCACCCGTCACGACGATCGCATCCGGACGGACACCGGATGCCTCGATGCCCGCCAGTGCGCGCGCCAAGTGCTCTTCGCCCGACACCTCATCCCAGATGCGCGATCCCGCCGCGCGCAGGTGGGTGTCGCTGAGGTGGAGCAGGACCCGTTCGGGAGCAGGATGCTCGGCCATACGCATGCGCGCAATGTTACCGGCATGTTTCGTGACGACGGATGAACCGTGCGTTGAACAGCGCGTGACGTGTCGTCGACGCGGGGGCGTCAGTCGGCGGTGGGCGCCCCGTGCGAGGCGCGCTCGCTCGCTCGGGCGACGGCGACGAAGTCGTCGATCGTGAGCTGCTCACCCCGGGCCGTGGGGTCGACGCCAGCCGACTCCAACACGGCGGAGGCGAGGCCCGACGAACCGCCGAACACTGCGCCGAGTGCCTGGCGCAGCATTTTGCGGCGTTGCTGGAAGGCGGCATCCACGATGCGGAACGTCGCCCGACGAAGCGCCTCGTCGCCGCGCGGCTCGGGATCGCGGCGGAAACCGACCAGCACGCTGTCGACGTTCGGCACCGGCCAGAACACCTGGCGCGAGACCGTGCCGGCCAGCCGCCACGGTCCGTACCAGGCGGCCTTGACGCTGGGGGCACCGTAGACCTTCGACCCGGGCGGGGCGGCCAGGCGCTCGCCCACCTCGGCCTGCACCATGACGACGCCGCGCTCGAGGTACGCGAAGTTCTCCATGAAGTGCAGCAGCACCGGGACGCTCACGTTGTACGGCAGGTTGGCCACCAGGACGTTCGGCTCCCTCGGCAATTCGGTGACGCGGAGCGCATCGGCATCCACCACCGTCAAGGCGCCGTCGGCAACGCCGTGCGCGGCGGCCGTCACGGGCAGATACGCGGCGAGTCGATGGTCGATCTCGACCGCGGTGACGGGCGCACCCGTCTCCAGGATCGCGAGAGTGAGCGAGCCGAGGCCGGGACCGACCTCGACCACCCGGTCGGCATCGGTAACGCCGGCGACGTTCACGATCTTTCGCACCGTGTTCGCGTCGACGACGAAGTTCTGACCGAGCTTCTTGGTCGGCGTGACATCGAGGTCGGCGGCGAGTGAGCGGATCTCGGCCGCACCGAGCAGTGTCACGGGCATGCGATCCAGCCTATCCGTGGTGCGCACCGCCGCCCCCGTGACGCTGCCGAGTGCCGCGAGCCTGTGCCGCGATGCCGAGGCCTACGGAATCCAGTACCCGACGGCGCAGAGCAGCCGCGTTTCGTCGTCGGCATCCGCGGGCGCGTCGATCGCGGGCGGGAAGACACCCCACTGCCGCCACTCGTCGGCGAACGAGACGACGTGCTCCTCCAGTCCGGCGATCAGCTCCGGTGAGAAGTGGAACGGGATGCCGAGATGCTTCGCCATGAGCCACGCCTGGAAGGCCCGGTAGGTCGCGAGGTGCGCGAGGCCCTCCGCGGCCGGGTAGTCGCCGTAGCTGAACCGGAACGTATCGACGTACCCGCCCGCGCGCACCGCCGCGGTGGCCGTGTCGTTGTGAGCGTCGTAGGCGGCGATCGGATCGTCGCCGAGCAGGTCGACGCCGCGCAGGTCGTCACCGTCGGCGACCGCG
>CAUPYO010000154.1:0-5812 GCA_963515565.1 uncultured Microbacterium sp. | reverse complement strand
CCTACGACGTCAGTGTGTACCGCCTGGCGGCACTCAAGGGCATCTTCACGAAGATCGTCAGCGAGAACGTCTCCTACGTCAACGCTCCGCTGTTCGCGGAACAGCGCGGCATCGAGACCCGCCTGATCGTCGAGGCCGACAGCCCGCTGTACCGCAATATCACGATCCTGCGCGGCACCCTGTCCGATGGATCGGTGCTGACGGTCGCCGGCACGCTTGCCGGTACGCGGATGGTGCCGAAGATCGTCGCCATCAACGGCTACGAGATCGAAGTGCCCATCGAGCAGCATCACCTCGTCATGCGCTACGCGGACCGCCCGGGCATCGTCGCGATCTACGGCAAGAAGCTCGGCGACGCCGGCATCAACATTGCGGGCCTGTTCGTCGCTCAGCCCGACGCGTCGGGCCGGGCGCTGTCGGTGCTGACCGTCGACCAGCCGGTGTCCGACGACATCCTCGACGACACCCGCCACGCGATCGGGGCCGACCTGTTCCGCCAGCTCGAGGTCACCGAGGCCTGATGGGCGGCTCACGGCGTTTCGACGCGCTGCGCTCGCTCAACGACCGGGTGTGTCGACCTCCCGGTCGTTGAGCGAGGAGCGCAGTGACGAGTCGAAACGCAGACGCAGATGCTCAGCGAACGGCGCGCTCGACCAGGTCGACCAGTGCGTCGAGCGCAGTGCCGCGGGGCACGGGCCCGGGGATCGAGCCGCCGGACAGCGCATTGTTGAAGTAGAGGCCGTCGCCCACCAGCATGACGAGGTCGAGCGCGGCTCCGTCAGGGGCGTAGGGGCGCAGCGCGTCTGCCCGCTTGACGCGCACTTCGCGCAGAGCCTCGGAGGCATGCGCGTTGCCGCCCTGGGCGAGACGCGAAGTCGCGAGGATCACGCGATCGATCGGCTCGTTCGACATCACGGAGGAGCGCAGGTAGTAAGCGATCGGGCCGCCCGCCGCGCTCGACATCGCCGCGACGTCCGCATCGACGAGTGTCTGCAGTCGATCGATGAGCCCGGCTTCCAAGATCTCCTTGGACGCGAAGTGGTAGAGCAGGCCACCTTTGGAGACACCGGCCGCGCGCGCCGTGGCATCCATCGTCGCGGCACGCTCGCCCTCTGTGACGAGAATCGCCTCGAAGGCGTCTAGCACCTTCTCGCGGGCCAGGGGAGGGCGACTCATGATCTCGATGCTATCCAGCGCGGCGTGGCCATGTCTGTTACTATACCGGCTGGACGGTGTACTAAAAATGACTCTTACGGAAGAAATCAAGCTGGCCGAGGCGAGCGGAAAACGCGTCGGGTGGCGCGGCTGGCTCGCGTTGATCGCGCTGATGCTGCCGGTGCTGCTGGTGTCGGTCGACAACACGGTGCTGAGTTTCGCGTTGCCCGACATCGCGCTCAGCCTCAACCCCTCCAGCGCCCAGCAGCTCTGGATCATCGATGCCTATCCGCTGGTTCTCGCGGGCCTTCTGGTGACGATGGGAACCCTCGGTGACCGCTTCGGTCGCCGTCGGATGCTGCTGATCGGAGCGACCGGGTTCGCGGCCGTGTCCGTGCTGGCCGCTTTCGCCCCCAGCGCCGCCTGGCTCATCGCCGCCCGCGCGGGGATGGGCGTGTTCGGGGCCATGCTCATGCCCTCGACTCTCTCCCTGCTGCGCAGCATCTTCATCGACCGTGACCAGCGCCGCCTCGCCATCGCCGTCTGGGCGTCGATGTTCTCGGCTGGTGCGGCGCTCGGGCCGATCGTCGGCGGCATTCTGTTGGAGCACTTCGCCTGGGGCTCGGTCTTCCTGATGTCGGTGCCCGTGCTCATCCCGCTGCTCGTGCTCGCACCCGTGCTCGTGCCGGAGAGCCGCGACCCGAACCCCGGTCGCATCGACCCGGTGAGCATCACCCTGTCGCTGCTGACGATGGTCCCGATCGTCTACGCGATCAAGGAGGTCGCCGTGCACGGATTCGGCGTCCTCCCGGTCGTGCTGACCGCGGCGGGCCTCGGGTTCGGCGTCGCATTCGTCCGTCGCCAGCTCGCGGCGCAGAGTCCCATGCTCGACATGCGCCTGTTCTCGCGCGGCACGTTCAGCGGAGCGCTGCTGGTCAACCTGCTGAGCGTGGTGTCGCTCGTCGGCTTCCTCTACTTCGTCGCCCAGCACCTGCAGCTGATCGTGGGCCTCAAGCCCATGGAAGCCGGGTTCGCGCTGGTGCCGGGCATGCTGGCAATGATCGTCGCCGGTCTGCTGGTGGTTCCGATCGCGCGCCGTGTGTCCGCGCGGGTCGTGGTGCCGGTCGCGTTGAGTTTCTCGGTCGCTGCGTATCTGATCGTTCCCGGAGCGGTGGGCGACGGCGCTCTGCCTCTCCTGATCGCCGCATTCGTCCTGCTGGGTGTGGGAATCGGCGCGGCCGAAACCGTGTCGAACGAGTTGATTCTGGCCAGCGCGCCGCCTGCCAAAGCGGGGGCAGCGAGCGCGGTGTCGGAGACGGCGTATGAACTCGGTGCGGTGCTCGGCACGGCGGTGCTCGGGGGCATCCTCACGGCCGCGTACCGCACCGGCATCGTGTTGCCGCCCGGCGTCGAGGGCGCTGCTGCGGATGCCGCGCGGGAGACGCTGGCGGGAGCGATGTCGGTCGCCGGCTCGCTCGACGGCGCGACCGCCGACGCTCTGCGCGTGGCTGCGGCGCACGCCTTCGACGCGGGCGTGGGAACGACAGCGGTCATCGGTGCGATTCTCGTCGCCATCGCGGCGGTCATCGCGGCCACTACGCTGAAGGGGTCCCGTAGCGCGCCCGTCGAGCACTGAGTTCGTCCGACCCGGATGACGATGCCGACGGCGGGCTGTCCGTGAGTCGGAGGAGATCCATGTCGCGTGTCATCAAGCTGGCCGTCATCCCGGGTGACGGCATCGGCCCGGAGGTCGTCGGCGAGGCGGTGAAGGTGCTCGACGCCGTGACCGAGGCATCCGATGTCGCCTTCGAGAAGACGCGGTTCTCGCTCGGTGCGGCGCGGTATCTCGAGACCGGCGACACTCTCACCGATTCCGATCTCGCGGCCATCGCGGGCCACGATGTCATCCTGCTGGGTGCGGTCGGTGGCGTCCCGGGCGATCCTCGCCTCAAGGACGCGAACATCGAACGTGGGCTGTTGTTGAAGCTGCGGTTCTCCCTCGACCACTACGTCAACCTGCGGCCGTCGAAGCTGTACCCTGGCGCCCCCGGGCCGCTCGCCGAACCCGGTGACATCGACTTCGTCGTCGTCCGTGAAGGCACCGAAGGGCCGTACGTGGGCAACGGCGGATCGATCCGCACCGGGACGGCGCACGAGGTCGCCAACGAGACGTCGGTGAACACCGCGTTCGGTATCGAGCGGGTCGTGCGGTACGCGTTCGCTCAGGCCGAGCGCCGCCGCAAGAAGGTCACCCTCGTGCACAAGACCAATGTGCTCGTGCATGCCGGCGGGATGTGGAAGCGGATCGTGGATGCCGTGGCATCCGAGCACCCGGACGTCGCCGTAGACTATGTGCACATCGACGCGGCCACCATCTATCTGGTCACGAACCCGGGCCGCTTCGACGTGATCGTCACCGACAACCTGTTCGGGGACATCCTCACCGACTTGGCCGGCGCCGTCACCGGAGGCATCGGTCTCGCCGCTTCGGGAAACATCAATCCCGACGGCGCGTTCCCCTCGATGTTCGAGCCCGTGCACGGCTCGGCGCCGGACATCGCGGGACAGCAGAAGGCCGACCCCACGGCCGCCATCCTCTCCGTCGCCCTCATGCTCGACCACCTCGGGCTCACCGACGAAGCCGCGCGCGTCACCCGCGCCGTCGAGGCAGACATCGCACAGCGTGGGGCGGAGCCCCGCACCACCACTCAGGTCGGCGACGCGATCGCCGCAGCAGTCCGGGCGTAGCCTGGAACCGCCGCACCGCTTGCCGCACCGCACACACACCCAGGACACAACATGAGCCTCACGTACGAACACGACGCCGGACTTGCCCCGCTCGAATTCACGGTCACCCGCAACCTCGCCGCGAAATCTGCGGCCGAGCGCGAGCAGTTGCTGGTCGACCCCGCCTTCGGCACGACCTTCACCGACCACATGGTCGACGTCTGCTGGTCGGTGCGCGGCGGCTGGCACCGCCCCCGAGTGCAGCCCTACGGACCGCTCTCGCTCGACCCCGCCGCCTCGGTCCTGCACTACGGGCAGGAGATCTTCGAGGGGATCAAGGCGTACCGCCACGCCGACGGCTCGGTGTGGACGTTCCGGCCCGACCAGAACGGACGTCGCCTGCAGCGCAGCGCCCGACGTCTGGCTCTGCCCGAGCTGCCGGTCGAGTACTTCATCGAGTCGCTCAAGGCACTGGTCGCCGTCGACGGGGCCTGGGTGCCCTCGGGAGCCGACCAGAGCTTGTACCTGCGGCCGTTCATGTTCGCGAAGGAGGCGTTCCTCGGGGTGCGCCCGGCGAACAAGGTCGGCTACTACGTCATCGCCTCTCCCGTCGGCGCCTACTTCAAGGGCGGCGCGAAGCCGGTATCGATCTGGTTGAGCGAGGACTACTCGCGCGCCGGCAAGGGTGGCACGGGGGCGGCGAAGACCGGCGGCAACTACGCAGCTAGCCTGCTGCCTCAGGCGGAGGCGTACGAGCAGGGCTGTGACCAGGTCGTGTTCCTGGACCAGGACCGCAACGTCGAAGAGCTCGGTGGCATGAACATCGTGTTCGTCTACAAGGACGGCACGATCGTCACCCCGCAGTCCGACTCCATCCTCGAGGGGATCACGCGCGACTCGATCCTCCAGCTCGCCGCCGACCGCGGACACAGGATCGAGGGCCGCGCGGTCTCGATCGAGGAGTGGCGTTCGGGTGTCGCGTCGGGCGACATCGTCGAGGTGTTCGCATGCGGCACGGCGGCCGTCGTCGCGCCGATCGGTGTGCTGAAGGGGCGCGACTTCGTCGACGAACAGCCTCTGGGCCCGCTCGCCCAGTCGCTGCGCGAGGAACTGACCGACATCCAGTACGGTCGCCGCGACGACGTCCACGGCTGGCTGCTGCGCCTCGATGAGCCGGCCCGCGGCGCGGAGTCGGCCTCGTGAGGATCGTCCGTTTCAGTCATCACGAGTCGATCCGCTTCGGCATCGTCGACGGCACCGATCTCGTCGTGCTGGCCGGAGACCCGCTGTTCGCGGGCTTCGATACGACGGGCGAGCGTGTGCCGCTCGCCGAGGTCGCCCTGCTGGCGCCGGTCATTCCGCGTTCGAAGGTCGTCTGCGTCGGCAAGAACTACCGTGACCACGCCGCCGAGATGGGCGGCGAGGCACCGGCGGCCCCGCTGCTGTTCCTCAAACCGAACACCTCGGTGATCGGTCCCGGCGACGCGATCGTGCGTCCGCCGCAGTCGCAGCGCACCGATTTCGAGGGTGAACTCGCCGTCGTGATCGGACGGGTCGCGAAGAACGTCTCGGCATCCGACGCCCTCGACTACGTTTTCGGGTACACGATCGGCAACGACGTCACCGCCCGGGATCTGCAACAGGCCGATGGCCAGTGGGCCCGCGCCAAGGGCTTCGACACCTTCTGCCCCCTCGGCCCGGCGATCGAGACGGAGTTCGCGCTCGACGGCGGCGCGCGCATCGTCACGCGCGTCGACGGCGACGTGCGCCAGGACGGTCCGATCTCCGACATGGTGCACTCGGTGCCCGACATCATCGCGTACGCCTCGGCGGCCTTCACGCTGCTGCCGGGAGATGTGATCCTCACCGGCACGCCGGCCGGTATCGGTCCCTTCGAGGCCGGGCAGAGCGTAGAGGTCGAGATCACCGG